>WLCY01000003.1 GCA_009705075.1 Actinomycetota bacterium | reverse complement strand
GCCTGGGCCAGGATTGGAAAGCAAGAGGCTAAAGGATTTGTTTTGTGCTCTTTGTAAAGCTTCATCATCTCTTCGGATTGCTTTTGGCGATCATCTTTGTACTTCTTTTGAATTTCTTTCATGTGTGGCTGAAGTGCAGTTAACGCACGTTGGCTCTTAATCTGTTTTACAAAAAGTGGAATTAGAATGATTCGAATTAAAACCACAAGCCCGATGATTGATAAGCTCCACTTAATACTCTCGTGCTCATCTTTTCCGAAGATGTAACCAAAGGCGGAGTGAAAAGTTACAATGACCCAAGAAACAGCGTAATACAAGGGGTTTAGGATAGATCCCATTAATTTGCTCCAGTTTTTATTGGTTGTTTAGAACTTTTAGTTAAGACGTAGTCAACGCCGCCATGGGACCAAGGGTTGCATCGAACAAGACGCCAGGCAGCCATTGCAAAACCTTTTGCGCCGTATTCAGAGACCGCATTTGAAGCATATGTTGAACAACTTGGGTGATATTTACACCGCTCTCCAAACATAGGAGAGATCCAATTCTGGTAAAACTTAATAATTAGCGCGAAGGTTTTTCTCATGCGTTTACTTCCAGTTTGCTAACCACTTTTTGAATTAACTCAGCGAGTTCGGCCTCGAAGTTTGGTTGCTTTCTTAGAACACGAATTACTAATTGGCTATCGGCTGGGAGTTTCGGGATATGCGTTGAGATTAAATGCCGGAGTTGTCTGGAAACTCGGTGGCGAACAACTGAGCCGCCAACAGATTTATTTACAATCAGCCCAATTTGAGGCGCGCCTATTTTCTTTGAATTAATTTTGAGGTAGACAACAAGCGAGAGAGAAGTTGCTCGGACTCCTGTTTTTGTAGTTAGAGCAAAATCCTTACTTGCACGCAACCGATTCTTGGCTGGTAGCACGGGTGTCAGCAATTATTCTGCGGTTAGGCAGAGATGCGTGTGCGACCCTTAGCGCGGCGAGAAGCAAGAACAGCTCTTCCACCACGTGTTGCCATGCGGGCGCGGAAGCCATGCTTCTTTGCGCGCTTGCGGACGTTAGGTTGAAATGTGCGCTTTGACATAAAACTCTCCTTAGAACTTTTGGGAATCTCTCCACCAGGTTTTCACCTGTTGGGTCACAACTGATATGAGGGAGTTAGGTTACGGCCACCTGTGGAGAAGGGTCAAACTCGATTGGAATTTGGGAGATCTTGGGGGCCAAGGATTTGTGGATAACCACTTGCAATTTCCCAGAATTGCCCCTACTTTCGCCCTCTATCCACAGAAAAAGGGGCCAAAAGGCTCAAGTTTCACTTTAGACCACAGGCTGTGGATAACCCTGTGGAGAAGCCGGAGTCCCTATGGCGCTGCTTGAGGTTGAAGATTTAACAGCACTTTGGGGCGCTGTAATTGCGGACGTCTCTGTGGAGTCCCCACAACATCGCGCTTTCCTATCCTTAACAAAACCTCTTGGGTTAATTCAAAACGAGAGTGGCTCAAATTTATTGCTTTCAGCACCAAATGCTTTTGCGAAAGATGTTTTAGAAACCAGACTTCGTACGATTTTAAATGATGCGCTATCTGTGAAGTTCGACCAAAAAATTAGTATTGCGGTAACAATTGATGAATCACTTCAAGGGGATGTTGAAGTTGATGTAATTGATCCAATTGTTGAGCAACAACCAAAATCTGGAACTGGTCGCGATTCTAAATCTTCTGTCGTCGCCGAACCTACCCAATTAAATCCCCGTTATATTTTTGAAACTTTCGTGATCGGCGCCTCAAATCGTTTTGCGCACGCCGCCGCAGTTGCAGTTGCAGAAGCTCCAGCAAAGGCCTACAACCCGCTTTTTATTTACGGTGAGTCAGGGTTGGGAAAGACCCACTTATTGCATGCTATTGGGGCTTATGCAAAAGAGTTGTACGGAAGTGTGCGTGTTCGTTATGTTTCAAGCGAAGAGTTCACAAATGATTTTATTAATTCGATCCGCGACGATAAAGCCTCTGTTTTTCAGCGCAGATATCGCGATTTAGATGTTCTGCTTGTAGATGATATTCAATTCTTGGAAAATAAAGAACGTACCCAAGAAGAGTTCTTCCATACATTCAACACTTTATATAACGCGAATAAACAAATTGTTATCTCTAGCGACCGTCCACCAAAACAATTAACAACTTTGGAAGATCGGCTTCGCAGCCGTTTTGAGTGGGGTTTGATTACAGATATTCAACCTCCCGAGTTAGAAACTCGTATTGCGATTCTTCGAAAGAAAGCGGCGCAAGATAAATTAAATGCTCCTGACGACGTTTTGGAATACATTGCGAGCAAAATTTCTTCCAACATTCGCGAGTTGGAGGGCGCTTTAATCCGGGTTACAGCTTTCGCTTCTTTAAACCGCCAAGCTGTGGATTTAGGATTAGCGGAAATTGTTTTAAAAGACTTAATCCCAGAAGCTGGTGGCCCAGAGATAACTGCGACAACAATCATGGCCCAGACCGCCACCTACTTCAGCCTTACTTTGGATGACCTTTGTGGCACATCTAGATCTAGGGTTTTGGTTAACGCTCGGCAGATTGCTATGTATTTGTGCCGTGAGCTAACCGAGCTCTCGCTTCCAAAAATTGGCCAAACTTTCGGGGGCCGAGATCACACAACCGTTATGCACGCGGATCGAAAAATCCGCCAGTTGATGGCTGAGCGTCGCTCTATTTACAACCAAGTAACCGAGCTGACGAACCGAATTAAGCTTCAAGCTCGAAACTAATCACAAAGGTTGTGTAGAAAGTTGCCCCCACCTTGGGGATAACTTGGGGATAAGTGTGGAAAAGTAGGTTTGGGGGTGGGGGAATCGTGTCAGATGTTGTAGTTAGCCTGGGTTATCCACGGGCCGCCCACAGCCTTGGTTTTATAGTTTTATGCGGGGTGACCAGGGTTTTTGATGGATATCCACAGAAACTAGCTCTAGTTACTACGAATACTTATATTAAATAGAAAGGTTGGGGCTGGCGAACCTGTGGGGGTTTGCTTACCGCCTTTAAACGGGAAGGATAGAGAGATGAAGTTTGTTGTCGAACGCGATCCATTGATCGATGCTGTTAATTGGGTTGCTCGCAGCCTCTCCTCAAGGCCGATTCAAACAGCCCTCTTAGGAATCATGATTGATGTAACCGACTCAATCACTTTAACTGGATCAGATTTAGAAACTTCAACAAAAGCTGTTATTTCCGCCGACATTGCAACCAAAGGAAAAGTTTTAGTTCCAGGAAGATTGCTCGCGGAAATAGCTAGATCCCTCCCCGCAAAACCAGTTACTTTTTTATTAGACGGAACAAGAGTTTTAGTAACCGCTGGAAGCGCAAAATTCACTCTTCCAACCTTGCCGGTAAATGAATACCCAAATCTCCCTACGCTTCCAGAAGCAGCAGGAGAAATCCCAGGAGATGTTTTCGCAACAGCGGTTAATCAAGTTGCTGTAGCGGCCGGAAAAGACGACTCACTTCCAACCCTAACCGGGGTTCATATCGAGATGAATAAAACCACAATTACATTAGCTGCGACAGATAGATATCGGCTAGCAGTGAAAGAAATTAACTGGAGCCCTAAAGATTTAAATCTAGAAGCTTCAACACTTCTTAGAGCAAGAACTTTGGTTGATGCAGCAAAATCATTAACTGGAAGTGGCCAAATTACCTTCGCGCTCTCACCAACCACATCTAATGAAAAATTAGTTGGGTTTCTCTCCGACGAAAAAACAATGACATCAAGAACTTTAGATGGAAGCTTTCCCCCTTTCCGCCACCTACTCCCCACAGAATCCACCGCAGAAGCGACTATCGAAGTTGCGCCATTTTTAGATTCTGTTCGTCGTGTTGCTTTAGTAACAGATAAAACAGTCCCACTTCGTCTTGTCTTTGGAAACAACACCCTCCAACTAGAAGCCGGAACTGGCGAAGAGGCACAAGCCACAGAAGAGTTAATTATTAATTATTCTGGCGAGAATATAAATATTGCATTTAACCCAACATTTTTAACTGACGGCCTACAGGCAATCAACTCTCCTTTTGTGCACATCTCGTTTACTGGAGATAAAAAACCAGCAGTGCTAACCGGAAAAACTGAGCCCGGAGGCGCAATAAATAACTCTTATAAGTATTTATTAATGCCGATGCGCTACACCTCCTAAAAACATTAAAAGTGTTTATCTCAAACCTCTCGCTAACAACTTTTAGATCTTATAAACACCTAGATCTGGAACTAGCTCCCGGCATATCTATTTTTATTGGGCGTAATGGTGAAGGTAAAACGAACATAATCGAATCTATTTTGTATCTCTCCTTTCTCTCTTCCCACCGCGTTTCAAGCGACCAACCGCTAGTTCAACTAGGAAGCCCAGCCGCTTATGTTCGCGCAAAGACCCAATTACCAGATCGTGAGGTTTTGGTTGAGTTAGAAATAAATAGCGAACGCGCAAACCGGGCGCGAATAAACCAAAATCCAGTACGAAGCCAGAAAGAAATTTTTGGAATAGTTCAAGCAATTTACTTCTCGCCAGAGGATCTTGATTTGGTTAGAGGGGATCCGAGTGAGCGAAGAAAATTTATCGACCAGCTTTTAATTTTGAGATCCCCACGAATGGCGGGAGTCATTTCAGATTACGAACGCGCAATACGCCAACGAAACTCATTGTTGAAATCCCGCGCAGGAACTGAATCACTGGCGGCCTGGGATCAACAAGTAGCTAATTTTGGCGGAGAGATTATCGCTGCAAGGTTGCAAGCTCTTAGAGAATTCGAACCAATATTCCAAGAGATTTATCGCGATATATCTTCAGAGAAGCCAGCTGAAATAAAATATAAATCAAGCATCGAAGATCCAAGTTACGAAGCAGGCCAAAACACATCAAAAATTTTAGAACGTATGCAAGTTACAAGAGCGGCTGAAATAGAGCGGGGTTTAACCCTTTCAGGCCCACATCGCGACGATTTAATTTTAAACCTCGGAGATCATTTAGTTAAAGGTTATGCCAGCCATGGCGAATCTTGGTCTATTGCTTTAAGTCTAAAATT
The DNA here is from genome assembly GCA_009705075.1 of Actinomycetota bacterium. Taxonomy (GTDB): domain Bacteria; phylum Actinomycetota; class Actinomycetes; order Nanopelagicales; family Nanopelagicaceae; genus AAA044-D11. The sequence goes on along the minus strand of WLCY01000003.1, from coordinate 5,388 downwards.
AGCCACCTATCAATTATTAGAAAACGATGGGCTAAAACCAATATTGATTTTGGATGACGTTTTCTCTGAGCTAGATGAAGAGCGAAGAATTCAATTGATAAAACTAGCTAAATCTGCCGAGCAGACATTTATAACCGTTGCTGTCGAAAACGATCTACCAAAAGAGTTGACTGGTGTCAGGTTTCTTGTTAAATCCGGACAAGTATCTAAAGTCCCAGGCGGTAATTAAATGGCTCGAGACTTAGCTCGTGAGCTTTACCGAGCATTTAGAAACCAACCAAAGCGAAATAGAAGTATTGAAACAAATGGAACAAATGAAACGCGCGGCAACACCGGAGACCCCCAACAAATAGGTTCTGTTTTAGATGAGTTAGTACAATCGCGCGACTGGCGACAAGGTTTGGCTGAAGGAAATATTTTTGCAGATTGGGAAAAAATTGTTGGCGCTGAAATCGCAGCTCGTTCAACACCAATTTCATTAGTTGATGGGCAACTAACAATTCAAACTTCATCAACTGCTTGGGCAACACAATTAAATTTAATTTCTACAGAGTTACTGCAGACCATAAGTGGATCCGCGCCTGGCGCCTTAGTAGAGAAGTTGGTCTTCATAGGGCCACATGCTCCAAATTGGAAAAAAGGGTTACGAACAATCCGAGGAGCAAAAGGGCCGCGAGACACCTACGGCTAGGAAGAAATAAGCTGCATACAGTAGCCACCCACAACTTCCCTGAGATAACCCCTCTAATCCGCCGCACAAGCCCCTTTTGCGGTAGTTCGCTATTGATTTAACGACTAGGATTACGGCAGTGTTTTAAAGAAAAGAGCCGAGGTTTAATTCTCAGCCACTTTGAGAGATATCTCGTGAACGAATTGGCGCTTTTGATTGGAGGGGTAAATGAGCAAAAACACTTATGACGCCTCGAACATCACCGTTCTTGAAGGTTTAGACGCGGTCCGCAAGCGCCCCGGAATGTATATCGGATCAACTGGAGAGCGCGGCCTTCACCACCTCGTTTACGAAGTCGTCGACAACTCAGTAGATGAAGCTCTGGCGGGTTATTGCACCGACATCGATATCACCTTAATGCCCGATGGCTCACTTCGATGTGTAGATAACGGCCGCGGAATTCCAGTCGATATTCATCCAATCGAGAAGAAGCCAGCCCTTGAAGTTGTTTTAACCGTTCTGCATGCTGGTGGAAAATTTGGTGACGGTGGCTATTCAGTCTCCGGAGGATTACATGGTGTTGGTATATCAGTTGTTAATGCACTCAGCACCGATTTAGCTGTAGAAGTTAAAAGAGATGGCTTTCATTGGTACCAAGAGTACAAACTCGGAGTTCCACAAGCACCAGTGCGCAAAGGTGAAGCAACACAAGACCACGGAACAAGCGTTACCTTTTGGCCATCTGTTGAAATTTTCGAAACCACAGATTTTTCTTTTGAAACTTTATCTACCCGATTTCGTGAAATGGCATTTTTAAATAAAGGTCTTATTTTAACTCTGACAGATCTACGCCCAGGGCACGTTGATGAAAAAGGCGAACCACTCTATGTGCGCTATCACTACGATGGCGGAATTATTGATTTTGTTAAACATTTGAATTTAACTAAAGGTGAAACCCACAAATCAATAATCTCTTTTGTGGCTGATGAAACAAAACACAAAATGAGCTTGGAAGTTGCAATGCAATGGAATGCAGGGTTTAGTGAATCTGTCTACACCTTTGCAAACACTATTCACACCCACGAAGGCGGCGCGCACGAAGAAGGTTTCCGCACAGCCCTAACTTCTGTTGTAAATAAGTTTGGCGAAGAGTGGGGATATATTCGTAAGAAAGAAGATCGCTTAACCGGAGAAGATATCCGCGAAGGATTAACTGCAATTGTTTCTATCAAACTTGCCGAACCGCAATTTGAAGGACAGACAAAAACAAAACTTGGTAACACTGAAGCAAAATCATTTACCCAAAAGAGCATGAACGACCATTTAACAAGTTGGTTCGAACAGAATCCCGGCGAAGGAAAAGATATTGTTCGAAAGAGCATTGATGCAGCAGCAGCTCGAGTCGCAGCGCGCAAAGCCCGCGACTTATCTCGCAACCGCAAAGGTTTATTAGAAGGCCGCGGCATGCCTGGAAAATTAGCTGATTGCCAATGGACTGAACCAGAGAAGTGCGAGCTTTACATCGTTGAGGGTGACTCTGCAGGAGGTTCTACAAAAGGTGGTCGGGATTCCAGATATCAGGCAGTCTTACCGATCCGCGGAAAAATTCTAAATGTTGAAAAAGCGCGCATAGACCGCGTACTTCAAAACAATGAAGTGCAGGCGCTAATCACTGCACTCGGTACAGGTATTCATGACGATTTCGATGTTGCAAAACTTCGTTATCACAAAATTATTTTGATGGCAGATGCCGACGTCGACGGGCAACACATTCGAACCCTTCTCTTAACTCTGTTATTTAGATTTATGCGCCCACTAATTGAAAGCGGTTTTGTTTATTTGGCACAACCCCCTCTTTACAAACTTAAATGGGGCGGTAAAGAGCCTGTGCAATATGCATTCTCTGATCGCGAACGAGATGGCTTTATCAAAATCGGTTTAGATGCCGGAAAGCGTCTGCCAAAAGAGGATGGAATTCAGCGCTTCAAAGGTTTGGGAGAAATGCCAGCAAAAGAACTTTGGGACACAACAATGGACCCGGCCCATCGCGTTCTAATTCAAGTAACCCTGGAAGATGCAGCGGCGGCAGATGATTTGTTCTCTGTTCTTATGGGTGAAGATGTTGAACAACGTCGAAACTTTATTCAGCGAAATGCCAAAGATGTTAGATTCTTGGATATCTAGGTGATCACAAATGGCTGAAAATATGAATCCAGATAAGACTGCTGCGCACGACCGAATCGAAACCGTTGATCTCCAAGTTGAGATGGCGCGCTCTTATTTAGATTATGCAATGTCAGTAATTGTCGGACGCGCACTTCCAGATATTCGCGACGGTTTAAAACCAGTGCACCGCAGAGTTTTATATGCGATGTATGACGCGGGATACCGACCAGATAAGGGCTATTACAAATCTTCTCGCATCGTCGGCGATGTTATGGGTAACTACCATCCCCACGGCGACACTGCTATTTATGACGCTGTTGTTCGCCTCGCACAATTTTGGTCCCTTCGTTATCCACTAATTGATGGAAACGGAAACTTCGGTTCGCCAGGAAATGATCCTGCTGCAGCAATGCGTTATACCGAAGCTCGACTAGCACCACTCGCAATGGAGATGATGCGAGACATCGACGAAGACACTGTTAATTTCATTCCAAACTACGACGGTAGATCCCAAGAGCCAACCGTTCTCCCAAGTCGCTTTCCAAATTTATTGGTTAACGGCAGCGCAGGCATCGCCGTTGGTATGGCTACAAATATTCCACCCCACAACTTAAATGAAGTTGTAGAAGGTGTTGTCTGGTCCCTTGAAAACCCAGATGCAGACCCCAAAGAGTTACTAGAAAAATTGTTAACAATTGTTAAAGGCCCCGACTTTCCAACCAAGGCGTTGATTGTTGGGCGCCAAGGGATTGAAGATGCGTATCGCACCGGTCGCGGCTCAATCATCATGCGTGCCGTTGTTGAAGTTGAAGAGATAAATAAGCGCACCTGTCTTGTTGTTACAGAGCTGCCATATCAAGTTAACCCAGATAATTTAGCGCTGAAGATCGCCGAACTTGTTAAAGATGGCCGGATAAAAGGCATCGCAGATGTGCGCGATGAAGGCAATGAACGTCTTGGACAGCGCCTTGTTGTTGTTCTGCGCAACGACGCAATTCCAAAAGTTGTTTTAAACAATCTTTACAAACATACACAATTACAAGATTCATTTGGTGCAAACATGCTTGCCCTTGTAGATGGCGTTCCTAGGACGCTTCGTATCGATGAATTTATACGTTATTACATCGAGCACCAAGTAGAAGTAATTGTTCGCCGGACAAAATACCGACTTCAAGAGCGCGAAAAACGCGCCCATATTTTGCAAGGCTACCTAAAAGCGCTAGATGCACTTGATGCAGTAATCGCTTTAATTCGCGCCTCACGCACACCAGAAGAAGCGCGTACAGGATTAATGAAACTTCTTGATGTTGACGAGATTCAAGCTAATGCAATTTTGGATATGCAACTTCGAAGAATCGCTGCTCTTGAACGACAGAAAATTAACGACGAGTACGAAGGTCTTATGGCGGAGATCGTCGAACTAAATAGCATTCTTGCCTCAGAAGCTAAACAACGCGAAATCATCAAGGTTGAACTACAAGAACTAACCGCTAAATACGGGAACGAGCGTCGAACTCAAATCATCGCTGGCGATTCAGGAATGTCAGTTGAAGATTTAATCCCAGATCAAAGCGTGGTTGTAACAATTACAAAAACTGGTTATTCCAAGCGGACAAAAGCTGATTTATATCGCTCTCAACGCCGCGGCGGTAAAGGCGTAAAAGGCGCAGCACTAAAGCAAGATGATTTGGTAGAACATTTCTTTGTGGCATCAACTCATGATTGGCTGCTCTTCTTTACAAACAAGGGGCGAATTTATCGTGCGAAAGTGCATGAGCTGCCGGATGCAGGACGCGATGCTCGCGGCCAACACGTAGCAAACCTTTTAGCATTTAAACCAGATGAAATAATTGCTCAAGTAATTGCAATTTCAGATTACAAGTCCCACCCTTATCTTGCGATTGCAACTCGTGGTGGAATTGTTAAAAAATCTCCACTTGTTGAATATGACTCACCAAGAGCTGGCGGCCTAATCGCAATAAATCTAAAAGAGGGCGATGAGTTAGTTTCTGCGGCATTGGTAAGTGAGAAAGATGAGATCCTACTAGTTTCAAAGAGCGGTATGTCACTTCGTTTTAGCGCAGAAGAAGAATCAATTCGCTCCATGGGACGCTCTACCAGCGGAGTAATAGGAATGAAATTCCGCAGCAAAGATCAACTTCTAACCATGGCAGCGATTACAGATATTTCTTCACCAAAATTTGTTTTAACTGCAACTGATGGCGGATATGCGAAACGAACTCCATTGGATGAATATCGCCCACAAGGCCGCGGCGGACTTGGTGTTAAGGCAGCAAAAATCGATGAGGACTCTCGTGGCATTTTGGTTGGCGCAATGATTGTTGAAGCGAGCGATGAAATTCTTGCAATTACATCAGGGGGAGTTGTCATTCGAACAGCTTGCTCGGAGATCCGCGAAACTAGCCGCGACACCTTAGGTGTTCGATTGGTGAATCTCGATGAAGGAGTTTCAGTAGTTTCGATTACTCAGGTTAAAGAGTAAGAATTCCGCGCTGATTTTCCCGCTTTTGGCGCAGGCTTTAAAGTCGGGT
>WLCY01000029.1 GCA_009705075.1 Actinomycetota bacterium | reverse complement strand
TCAGGAGCCCATGCGCTTCTCAACATGACAAATTTGGCGGCAACTCCAAACCGCGCGGTAATTATTGGAAGTGATGCCCGACTCGAGATTGATCGTACTTTCTATAACCCAACTACTTGGCGGGTAATTAATTTCAAGGATGAAGTAGTTGCTGGCTCAGATAAGCGTTATGTGGGCCATGGGCTTCGTGAAGAAGCCGTTGAATTTGCTCGTTGCTTCCGCGCTGGTGAGAAGGAATCTCCAATGCTTCCGCACTCTGAAATCCTTTCCATTATGGGAACAATTACCGAAATTGCAGATCAAATCGGCTTAAAGTTTGAGAAATTTGCCGAATAGTTTGCCGAATAGTTTGCCGAGCAGAAGTGCAATTCTCTTAGTAGGTGGCCGAGGAACAAGGCTTGCGCCACTTACTAATAACACTCCAAAACCGATGCTTCAAGTTGCTGGCGTTCCATTTACAGAGCACCAGATACGAAAGGCGCGAGAAGCTGGAATCTCGGAGATTGTTCTAGCGACTTCTTTTAAAGCAGAGTTATTTGAGCCTTACTTTGGTGATGGTGCAAACTTCGGAATTTCAATTAAATATGCCGTGGAAGAAGTTGCACTAGGAACCGGCGGTGCAATCAGTAATGCCGCACAATTTCTTTCTGGAACTGGGCCAATAGCGATTTTTAATGGCGATGTAATTAGTGGCCATGATCTGGTCGGCCAATTCAATTTCCATGAAGCCAAAAGTGCAGATGTAACGCTCTTTTTAACTCAAGTTGAAGATGCCCGAGCATTTGGCGCAGTTGAATTAGATGGCTCTGGGCGAGTTTCTGCCTTCAATGAGAAGATGGAAAATCCACCTACAAATATCGTTAATGCCGGATGTTATATTTTCAATAGAGAAATCATTGAGAAAATTCCTTTCGGCAAAGTTGTTAGTGTCGAGCGCGAAACTTTCCCTCAACTCCTTGAGGCTGGCGCAAAAGTATTTGGATTTGTTGATACTTCTTATTGGTTAGATATTGGGACGCCAACCGCTTTACTCAAGGCTTCGAAAGATATTGTCTTTGGAATGAAGAAAGATTTCTTGGCGCTGGAAGGATCAGTAATCGACTCTGGTTCAATTGTTTCTGGAGGTTCAGTGATTGGAAGAAAGTCGAAGATTGGGGCCGAAGCCGAGATAAACAGCTGTGTTATCGGTGACGGGGCAGAGGTAGGTGACGGGGCAAAGCTGGTTAATTGTTTTGTGGCCGCTGACTTCAAAGTCCCAGGTCATGTAATTGCAGAGGGAAATTATTTCGGCTTCTAATTTCGTATTCACAAAAAATTGCCTGTAAATGGGGAAATATTCACCATATTTCTAAAAATTATTAATTTTGAGCGTAAATAAGTCAGACTTTGGCTTGACTTAATCGAGTTACACGCGTGTAATTCTCTCAGTAACCCCGTCCTACCCGGGCGGCTTTAAAGTTTGAAGGAGTACCCGTATGAGCGATCCACGCCAGATTCAACAAGTAGCAATAGAGGGCGTAATCAATAGTGACGGCATCGAACTTTCCTGGCAGGAGCGCGCTCTATGCGCTCAGACCGATCCTGAAGCATTTTTCCCTGAAAAGGGTGGTTCTACTCGAGAGGCTAAGCGCGTCTGCTTATCTTGCGATGTTCGTGGGGAGTGCTTGGAATATGCGCTCGCCCATGATGAGCGTTTTGGTATTTGGGGAGGCCTCTCCGAACGTGAGCGTCGTCGCCTAAAGCGCCGTTCTGCTTAATTCACCTCTCTTCGCTATTTTAAGAATTTTAGTCAAGGATTAACCCGTGGCTGACAATTTTTTCGTAACCGCAATTCTAGTTTCGCATAATGGTGCAACCTGGCTGCCTGAATTAATTGCAGCGCTATCTTCGCAAACTCGGCCGATGGATCGCATGATTGCTGTCGATACCGGTTCTACCGATAACTCGGTATTGATGCTTACTAATTCGGGATTAACCGTTATCAGGACCGATCAAGATGCCGGGTTTGGAGATGCAATTGCGCTCGCCCTCGGTTCAGCAAAGAGGTTAAAGCAAGGCGATCAAGAAGAATTAATCTGGATCCTTCACGATGATTGTGCGCCTGCCAAAAACGCTCTCGAATTGTTAATCGAAGGTCTAATCGATAAACCACAAGTTGCATTTGTAGGACCTAAGTTACGTGGCTGGTATGACCGCCAACATTTATTAGAAGTTGGAATCAGCATTGCAGTAAATGGTGCACGTTGGACTGGCCTCGAACCTCGAGAGCAAGATCAAGGACAATTTGATAAACCAACAGAGGTCATGGCAGTAAGTACTGCGGCGATGTTGGCAAGGCGCAAGATATTTGAAGATTTGGGCGGACTTGATCCAAATCTTGCACTATTTAGAGATGACGTAGATTTGGGTTGGCGAGCAAGAGTTGCGGGTTTCTCGGTCATGACGGCGCCTGAAGCTCTGGTCTACCACGCTGAAGCATCAGCTTCAGAGCGCCGAAGCGTTGATGTTGAAGAAGCATTTTTGCATCGACCAAGACTTCTAGATCGCAAGAATGCTGCATATGTCTTGCTTGCAAATGCTTCTTGGTGGTTGCTGCCTTGGATATCAATTCAAATAGTTGGAAGCGCTGCTATTAGGGCCATTGGATACTTAATAGCCAAACTTCCTGGATATGCGGCTGATGAAATTGCTGCAGTCGGACTCCTAATAATTAAACCAGGAGATTTGATAGTTGCTAGAAGGCTGCGAAAACAGAAACGTTTGCTCTCACCACGAATTATTAGAGAATTTATCCCACCACCCGGCAGCCAGATTCGCCTTGCGCTAGAGCAGGCTAGTAATTCAATTCGAAAATTTATAAAGGCAGAGGAAGACGATGGGTCAAATTCTAATGATCCAATGTCATATGCCGATATTGGAGTAATAGACGAGAGTTTTGATGATCAAGACCTTGCAAATATGGTTTCTAAATCAAGTAAATCTAATTGGCAGAGGATTCGAAGTCATCCACTTTTAATTGGAGTATTCACAACTTTCCTTATTTCCTTGATCGCTTCTAGAAATAGATTTGGAAGTATTAGTGGCGGAGCTTTGGCTATTGCTCCCAGCGGCGCTGCCGATCTCTTCGCAAAGTACACAGAGTCCTGGCACCTAGTTGGATTAGGTTCAGCCGCATCTACTCCACCTTGGGTTGCGATTTTGGCCGTGGCTTCTGGAATAACCTTTGGAAAAGTTTGGCTTTTTCTTACAATCTTCTCGTTACTTGTTCCACCATTGGCCTTCTTTGCCATGTATCGAAGCGCCAGGCGAGTAGGACTTACAGTGCAAATTTCTGTAATTGGCGGAGCCCTCTATGCCATGTCACCGGTCATTTGGAACAGCATCAACCAAGGACGGCTCGGCACATTAGTCATATCTCTTCTTGCCCCAGGTTTTTTAAGTGTTCTTCCCAAGTCTAGGAAGTTTGAAGAATTAACTTGGCGCAAGGTTTATGGGCTCTCCTTGCTGGCAGCTTTTATTTCGGCTTTTTCTCCAATTTTTCTTATTGTTTGGACCGTCACATTTTTCTTTATCTCTCTTACTATTTTCTTTGACCGCAAAGCTCTCAATAGCTCTCTAAATAGCGCTCTCAATAACGTAAAGCTTATCCGCATGAAGAGAGCGCTTGCGCTTCTTCTAATTCCTGGACTTCTCAACGCACCTTGGTCAACTTCGATAATTTTGCATCCAACTCAAATTTTCTTAGATCCCGGGCTACCACTTTCAGGTGGTTCAGCCTTTAGCGCTTTGCTCTTTAACCCTGGCGGTATTTCTGGAGTTCCGATTTGGATCTTTGCGCCATTCACAATCTTTTTACTTGCGATTGCGCTAACTAATAAATATCAGGTAGAAACTGCATCCGCTTTACTTCTGCTCTCTCTGGTAGTGATCCTTTCCCAAATTCAAATTAATGGACATGGCAGTATTGGTGGAGTTTGGAACGGAACGGTAGTTCTCTTTGCCGAGATTTTAATTTTGATTCCTACTCTTAAAATTGCGAGCGAATTAATTCCAAACCTAAGAATTTCGCAGATTGGCGTCGGACACTTGCTTTCTGTCGTTACCGTATTTGTCGCAGCGCTCTCGATTATCGCAACAACTACCTGGGCTTTGACCGGCGGGGCAAATTCTTTGGTTACTGGCGGAAAGAGTGAGGTAGTCCCACCATTTATCGCATCTCTAAGTGATACACCGAATAGACCAAAGACTTTAGTAATCGGTAGAACGCAAGATCAAATAAATTACTTCATCACTAGGGGTTCGGATTTGGAAATTGGTGATGCTGATGTTGCGATCTCAACTCCAGCAATCATCAAGAACGCAGTAACTGAATTGATAAGTGGGTCTGGGCTCACATCAAGTAAAATACTCGGCGCTTATGGAATTCAATACTTGTACTTAAAAAATCCTGTTGATCAAGCTCTCGTCCGTACGATAGATGGAATTGGCGGCTTCACCCGAAGTTCATCAACGACTGCAGGAATCATTTGGCAAGTCAGTGGTAGCAAGTCTCGAATCTCAGTTCTAGATGTAACTGGCGCGACCACAATTTTGAATTCTGCCAAAGTTGGCGCTTGGGGTGATCTGCAAACTCCTGGAACCGTAACTCTCGCTGAAAAATTTGATGATGGCTGGAAGTTAATAGTTAATGGAAATCAGATAAAAGTCCAAGAATCTGCAATTGGCCTACCAACCTTTGAAGTTTCAGATTCCGGACCCTTCACACTTTTGCACGATGGAACTAAACGCAGAGCCCTGATTTCTATCCAGTTATTGGCGTTGCTATCGGTGATAGTTCTCTCGCTACCCGCAGGTCGCCGCCGTCGCGAAGTTCCAATCGAGGAGCTCGCATGAATAAAAACCTAAAGTGGATCGATGAAATAAACACCAAGATTTTTGCAGCGCTCTCTATTTTTGCCCTAAGTATTGTTTCGACAATTGTTATTAATCCAGATAATTCTGGGGTAACCAAAGTTAAGTCATATCCAGCGACGGTATGCCCGGCTAATTTAAGCAATGGCACATCAACATCAGTTCTACCGTCATCTAAAATTCTGGTCCGACAAATTCCAACGAAAAATAATAAATTAGCAAGAGCGAAGACCAGCTTCTACCTATCATCGCTACCACTCTTGGTTGATGGGAATTTTGAGAGTTCTATAAATGTAACTCGATCTAAATCTGCCTCACTTGCCACTGTTGTTTGCTCCATAAGTAGCGGAGATCAATGGTTTGTTGGAGGCTCTGGCACCGTATCTAGTCGGGCATCAATCGAAATTATCAATAGTGGACTGAGTACTTCGGTGGTTGATCTAATTGTTTACACATCGAGTTCAGTATCATCGGTTATATCAAAGCGAATAAATAGAAACTCAAGCAAGCGAATTTATCTCGACTCTTTGGCGCCGGGGGAGGATTCGATTGTCATTCATTCAATTACTCGCTCCGGTCGAGTAACAACTTTTGTGCATGATCAGAGGGAGCGAGGAATCTCCTCGCTCGGCGCTGATTTTGTATCTCAGGGTGCTGATCCTTCTAATCGCGTTGTGATACCTGCAATTAGCAATGTAAAACTGGTTGACAAGAAAGCTACACAAACCTTGCGGATTTTGGTTCCTGGCAAAGTCGATGCAAATGTTCGTGCCAAAATAGTTTCAAGTGATGGAAGTTTCATTCCTATTGGGCTAGATAACATAAGCGTTAATGCTGGAAAAGTTCTCGATGTGCAGTTCAACCCAGTACTCCAAGCCCGTAATTTTTCGTTGGTACTCACGGCAGATCGGCCAATAGTTGCTGCCGTTAAGAGCTCTCGTACTATTAATGGAGGTACTGAATTCGCGTGGTCTACCTCGGTAGCAGAGTTTAAAGATGTTTCATTGCACCTCGGTGGATTAAATCCTGACGTCGTTTTCCAAGGTAAGAATATTGAGGTCGACGTTCAATGGGTCGATAAGAATCGAAAGCTCTATAGCAAGACAATTCGAAGTACTGATGGCGAAGAATGGGCGCTTTGGCACCCAAAGAACGGAGTTCTGCGGGCTAGTTTTAGTACGGCAAGCAGTCAGATATATGGCGGAATTATCTTTAAAGAGCGGGTCGGCTTAAGTTATCTGCCAGTAGTTGCAGGAGCAGAATTAGAAAGTGCAGCAGTTCCAAATCCTGACGCGCGCATAATTTCCCGTCAGTAAATCCCATCTTTTAGCGCCTTGGCGCGATAGCCTCTTAACTATGACACGCCCACAACCACGTACAGGCCGCCTCTGTTCGCGCGTTGGTTGTCGCCACCTTGCAACAAAAACACTTACTTATATTTATTCAGATTCAACTGCAGTCCTTGGCCCACTTGCAACTTTTTCAGAGCCACATGCTTACGATCTCTGCGATCAACACAGTCTACGAATGAGCGCTCCTGTAGGTTGGACGATAATCAAACATGAACCAGAGTCAGTTGCTTCGGGACCGACCAATGATGATTTGATGGCTATCGCTGATGCTGTGCGCGAAGTGGGCTCTAGAGAGAGCGTAGTTAGAACTGATTTACCTGATTTAAATATTCCACCGCTTGAAATTGGGCGTAGAGGGCACCTTAGAGCTATTCCAAACTAAATTAATTTTAAGTTAGATTAGCGCTATGCCAACTGGTGAGCTCACCGAAGAATTCTTAGATTCAATAATTAAAGCCTATGACGTGCGCGGGCTTGTTGATTCACAACTAACCCCAGATTTTGCCTTCGTTCTTGGTAGTGCATATGCAAAATTTCTGCAGGAAGAGCGAGAGCCATCAACAATAATTATTGGTGAAGATATGCGTCCTTCATCACCCACTTTGGCCGATGCTTTTTCTGACGGCGCAACTTCGCAAGGTATGGATGTAATTCGAATCGGGTTGGCATCAACAGATATGTTGTATTTTGCGGCTGGCAAATTGAATATGCCTGGCGCTATGTTTACCGCAAGCCACAATCCAGCTGCCTACAATGGAATGAAGTTATGTAAAAGCGGAGCGGTCC
>WLCY01000028.1 GCA_009705075.1 Actinomycetota bacterium | reverse complement strand
ATTAACTTACGAACAGCTTCAGGTCCTTCAGTTACTAGAACATCTACCGCTGCGGTGTCACACAAACCTGCGCCAGCAATTAACGTATCTCTCTTATGTTGATCTGGTGTATCACCTGGTCCAAGGGCAGCTGCGATTCCACCTTGCGCCCACTTTGTTGAACCTTCATCAATTTTTGCTTTAGTAACTAGAAGCACAGATAAATTACTTGATCTCAAATTTAGGGCGGTTGTTAATCCTGCAACACCTGAGCCAATGACAATTACATCGGCAGTTACGGTCCAACCTGGTTTTCCAGCGAGTAGTTTCATTTAGAAGCTACCACTTTTTTCATGACCATATTGTCTATCAATCTGACCCCATTAATCCACCCAGCAACAATTGCCCGAGGGTTAGCGGTGTTTTCACTCGCAACTTCAAAGTTTTCTTCATCAATTATTTCTACATAGTCAGTAATGAATCCGGGAATTGAATTTATCCCCTTAGCCAGCACTTGTCGTGCGCGCCCAATCTCATTTTCAGAAGTTGCCGCTAACAGTGAGGAGTAAATTCCAGCGGCAGTGGATCGGTCAGAAACCGACAGGCGAACATTTCTAGATGACATCGCAAGACCGCTAGCTTCGCGAATTGTTGGTGCGCTGATTACTGTGATTGGCAGCTTCAATCTATTCACCATCTCTTTAATCAAAAACAGCTGCTGAAAATCTTTCTCGCCAAAGATGGCATATTTAGGTTCAACTAAATCAAATAGCCGCTTAACAACCGTTAAAACACCGTCGAAGTGGCCGAATCTATGAACTCCCTCAAAGAGGTTTCCAATTACACCCGCTGAAACTAGCTCTGGATTGCCTGGATAAATCTCTTCAAAAGTTGGAGACCAAACAAAAGTTGCACCGCTAGCTTCTGCAATCGCAATATCTTTTTCAAGAGTCTTTGGATAACTTAAGAAATCATCAGGATTCTCAAACTGCAATGGATTAACAAAGACACTTACTACGACTTCGTTTTCCAGTGACTTAGCAATTTCAATTAAGGATTGATGGCCAGCATGAAGCGCGCCCATGGTCGGAACAAAGGCAACTGGGTGATTTAACTTAAGGCTCATGCTCCAGTCCTTTCCGGGTACCGGGCTCGTGCGCTAAGGCTACAGCTCTTCTTGGATACCCTGCAAAATTACTTCAACTAACCCGAGACCAGGAATGTGCGCGCTTGGATCAATTTCAAGCCAAGGTTCAAGAACAAAGGCACGTTCATGGGCTCTTGGATGCGGAAGAGTTAAAACTTCAGAGCTCAAGATTTCATCACCGGCAATGATTAGATCTAGATCAATAGTTCTAGCACCCCAGTGAACCTCCCTAGTGCGCCCTAAGCGATTTTCAATTTCTAACATTCGAATTAGTAATTCATGTGGATCCAAATTGGTCTCCGCGATTAAAACACTATTCAGATATTTGGGCTGTGCCGGTCCGCCAATCGGATCGGTTTCATAATTTGTTGAAAGGTGCGTTACTTCAATAATTTTTGCTAACTCTGCGACTGCGCTATCTATATTTAGCTCACGATTTCCTAAATTAGATCCGAGCGCGATTACAACCTTCATCTAATGCGTTCTATCGTTACTGCTATATCTTTAAAACTTACCCCTACTGGCGCATCTGGTTTATGCACGGTCACCGATATCGAATTTATAAGTGAAAAATCGCCAAGAATTCTTGCGCAAATCCTATTTGCAAGAGCTTCGATCAAATTAAGTGGTTCGCCACAAATTTCTTCAACAACTGCTGTTGCAACGCTGGCATAGTTAACAGTTTTAGTTAAATCATCACTCTCTCCTGCGGGCTTTAAATCAATAAATAGTTCAAGATCTACCGTGAAGATTTGACCATCACGGCGTTCATCTGGAAAGACTCCATGAAACCCAATTGCTGAAATTCCAGTTAAGGAAATTCGATCACTCATTTTCGCATCTCCTCAACGATGGCAATTGCATCACGGTGTGGTTTTACCGAATGCGTCCTTACGCCCCAGACGCCTGCCTTAGCTAAATAAGTTGTTAAGGCAATCGAAGCAAATTCGCGATCATCAGCCACCTGTGCTCCAAGCAAATCACCTAAGAATTTCTTGCGTGAAGCGCCCACAAGTATCGGAAAACCAAGAAGTTGTAAGCGCTCAATATTTCTTAGAATCTCCCAGTTGTGTTCGGATGATTTCGCGAATCCAATTCCTGGATCCAGAATAAGTTGTTCCGGAGCAATTCCAGATTTCGTGAGCGCGATAACGCGATCATCTAACTCATTCTTAACTTCACTTACGACATCCTTATATTGCGCCGCTTTCTGCATATCCTTCGAATGTCCACGCCAATGCATCACAACATATTGAACTGCAGGGTTACTTGCAATTACTGATGCCATCTTTGAATCTGCTAAGCCGCCACTTACATCGTTAACTATTGTGGCACCCGCTCCAATTGCTGCTTGGGCAATATTTGAACGGGTCGTATCGATACTAAGAGTTGTTCCTAATTCAGCGAGCTCCGTTATGACTGGGATTACCCGGTCACGTTCTTCTTCCTCACTTATGCGATCTGCGCCAGGGCGAGTTGATTCTCCGCCAACATCAATAATATCTACGCCTTCGGCAATCATCTCTTTTGCTCGATTAATTGCAGATGCAAAATCAAAGTGGCGCCCCCCATCAGCAAAAGAATCTGGTGTGACATTTAAGATTCCCATTACGAGGGTTCGCTCGTGATTCATGTTAACGGCTATTTGAAGTAATAAGACTCATAGCCTCAGCACGAGTGGCTGGGTCTCGTAATTGTCCTCGTACCGCGCTAGTGATTGTTCTTGCTTCAGATTTGCGTACACCACGCATTGACATACATAAGTGCTCGCAATCAATCACAACAATTACTCCGGCCGGATCTAAAACCTCGACCATTGCATCAGCAACTTGAGAAGTTAGACGTTCTTGAACCTGTGGCCTTTTGGCATATACATCCACGAGTCTCGCCAACTTCGATAGTCCAGTTATTTGCCCACGTTCACCTGGAATGTAACCAATATGCGCTACGCCATGAAATGGCGTTAGGTGATGTTCGCAATGAGAAAAAAGCTCAATATCTCGAACAATTACTAACTCGCGATGTCCAATATCAAAAGTAGTTGAAAGAACTTCTTCGGGAGTCTGCCAAAGCCCGGCAAAATTCTCCTTCAAAGCTCTTGCAACGCGTGCAGGTGTATCTCGTAAGCCATCACGACTTGGATCTTCGCCAATTGCTAACAGCAATTCCGTAACAGCTTTCTCTGCCCGTTCTTGATCAAACTCACCTCTGGCACCACCATCATGTGGCCCCATTGAAACGGGAGTTATGTCATTCACTTGGCGGAACCGCTTTCTTTCTTGGCTTACGGACTACTTTTTCTTCTTCATCAACCACGGGTGCTTGTGGCTTTGCTGGAGAAAGTGCAACCGGTGGTTGTGAACTTGGTTTTCTGCTATCCGAACCAGTCCAAGCTGGGCGCCTTGAAACCATCCTAACTTTCTTGAAAATTTTCTCAATTTCATCTTTAAGCAAGGTCTCTTTTTCTAGTAATACTTCTACCAAATCATCAAGGATGTCGCGGTTAGCAACAAGAATTTCATAAGCCTCTTGATGTGCATTTTCGATCAGAACTCGAATTTCGCTATCAACAATCCCAGCAACTTCCTCTGAATAATCACGTTGGTGGCCGTAATTTTTTCCGAGGAATGGCTCACCCTCACTAATTCCAAGTTTAATTGCGCCAATGCGTTCGGTCATTCCATATTGCGTAACCATTGCACGGGCTAAGTTTGTTGCTTTCTCAATATCATTCGATGCCCCAGTTGTTGGGTCATGGAAAATCAACTCTTCGGCAGCGCGTCCACCTAGTGAATATGCAAGCTGGTCAAGCATTTGATTTCGAGTTGTCGCATAACGATCTTCATCTGGCAAAATCATTGTGTAACCAAGTGCGCGACCACGCGGCATGATTGTGATTTTATGAACTGGATCCGTGTGCGGAAGTGCATGCGCAACAAGTGCGTGCCCGCCCTCGTGATAAGCGGTTATACGTCGCTCTTCTTCGGTCATCAATCTTGTCTTTCGCTGTGGTCCAGCCATTACACGATCTATCGCTTCGTCTAGTGCAGCGTTTGTAATAACTTTTGCATTTTCACGAGCGGTTAAAAGCGCAGCTTCATTTAAAACGTTTGCCAAATCTGCGCCGGTAAAACCAGGTGTGCGCTTTGCGAAATCCGCTAACTTAACTGACTTTGCAACGGGTTTATTCTTTGCATGAACTTCAAGAATTGCAGTACGCCCCTTTAAATCTGGGCGATCAACTGGAATCTGGCGATCGAATCTTCCTGGGCGAAGTAACGCTGGATCTAAGACATCTGGGCGGTTAGTTGCAGCAATTAAAATAACCTGACCATTTGCTTCGAAGCCATCCATTTCAACAAGTAATTGATTTAGTGTCTGTTCGCGCTCATCATGTCCGCCACCAAGTCCTGCTCCGCGTTGACGACCGACTGCATCTATTTCATCAACAAAGATAATTGCCGGTGCATTTGCCTTTGCTTGGGCAAATAGATCTCGAACTCTAGAAGCTCCAACACCAACAAACATTTCAACGAATTCTGAGCCAGATATTGAATAGAACGGAACGTTTGCTTCGCCGGCAACAGCGCGGGCTAAAAGAGTTTTTCCAGTTCCTGGTGGGCCATAAAGAAGTACACCTTTGGGAATCTTGGCTCCCATATCTTGATATTTCTGCGGAGCTGCTAAGAAGTCTTTGATTTCAGTAAGTTCGGCGACTGCTTCATCTGCGCCAGCAACATCTGCAAAGGTGTTCTTTGGCATCTCTTTTGTCTGGAGTTTTGCTTTGGATTTTCCAAAGGAGAAAACTTTATTTCCTCCTTGAGCATTTCCCATAAACAGTAAGAGCAGGAAGCCAATTAACAACAGTGGAGCAAAACTTAAGAAGAGTGAGACTAGGAATGATTGAGTCGGTACTTTCACATCCCACTTCTTTGGCGGCGGATTACTTGTTAACAGCTCGATAATCTGCGGTTCTTCGCCAGTTATAAATGATGCATAAAGTTTATTTGAACCTTTGACAAAGTTTCCAGGTTTTAAAATCACTTCAATCTTCTGATCTTTATCAATCACAAGGGCAGAATCAACTTTATTCGCTGATATTGCCGCCAAAATGGTTGAAGTTTCTACCTTAGTAAATTTGTCACCGCTAGCTGAGAGACGACCGAAAAAACTTACTAGAACTAAAGCTAGAACAATCCAAAAAAGTGGGCCTCGTAAAACTTTGCGCAAGCCAGCTTTAGAAAAAGTTAACTTCTTCTTCGGAATTATTGGGTCTTTCTTCTTTGGGTCCTGCGCACTCATGAATACATATGCTTTGCTAGAACGCCAATAAAATCAAGATTGCGATACTTCTCATCAAAATCTAGCCCGTAACCAACAACGAATTCGGTCGGAATATCAAAACCAACATATTTCACGTCAACTTCAACTTTTGCTGCTTCTGGCTTACGCAACAGCGTCAGAATTTCTACGCTCTTCGCGCCACGAGATTCAAGATTCGCTTTCAACCAGCCAAGGGTTAAACCAGTATCAACAATGTCCTCAACGATTACTACTTCTCGACCCGTAATATCACGGTCCAAATCTTTAAGAATACGAACAACCCCGCTTGATTTTGTGCCAGATCCATATGAGGAAACTGCCATCCAATCCATTTCGATATGACGTTGTAGAGATCTAGCAAAATCTGCCATAGTCATTACGGCGCCCTTTAATACTCCGATTAGCAGAAGATCTCGACCTTCATAATCTTTCTCAACTTGTACTGCTAATTCTTTTAAGCGCGCACGAATTTCTGCTTCCGTAACAATTACGCGTTCGATATCAGTGCCGGTTGTTTTTAGATCCACGAGGCGATTCTCTCTCTACTTTTCGGTTTCGTTGGGCTTCTGCTGCAAGAGCGAAAGTCTGCCCGAAATTCGGCAAACCTTCACACCGCCAGGGAGAGATGTGTGGCCCTGACCACGCCAATCGCTCACAAGAGCCTCAATAGGCTCTAAATGAGCGGCAGAAATGCTTCCTGCGGGAGCACCGGCCGCATAAATCGCCCTTCGCAATACTCGACTTCTCACTGCAATTGGAAGCAGCGCTAGGGTCGAAATCTCAATCTCGCTCGGGTTAATTTCAGAAAATACAGCTGCTGCCCATTCGTCGAGAGCATTTGCATCTTCACGCAATATCTTGGCAGTTCTTGCAAGTGCATCAATAATTCCAGGTCCAATTTCTTCTTCTAGTAGCGGCAAGATTTTCTCGCGAACCCGCACCCTGGCAAAATCACTATTGAAATTATGTGGATCACTCCAAACTTCAACTAGTGCTTCCCTGCAGGCAGCTTCCGTTACTTCTCGACCAATATTTAAAAATGGCCTGATAAATGGACCACTCACTGCTTCCATTCCTGAAAGTGATTTAGTTCCAGAACCTCGCGCTAACCCAAGGAGAACGCCTTCGGCTTGATCATTTTTTGTATGGCCAAGTAAAAAAGTTGTAGCTGAATAAGTCTCTAGCGCTTGTTGAAAAACTTTATATCTTGCTCGTCTAGCTGAAGATTCTGGGCCATCTGTTAATTGAACAATAGCTTTTCCTATAAAAACATCGGTGTATCCAATTTTTGTTAATTTCTCACGGGTGAATGCAGCAACCTCTGCTGATTTTTCTTGCAACCCGTGATCAACAATTACCGCGATTAAATCAAGGCCAAAATTAGTGGATTCAAGTTTTGCAACAATCGCTAGCGCCATAGAATCTGCGCCACCCGAAACACCCAAACAAACTTTCGAATTTGATTCTAGTTTTTCAAAGTAAGGGCGAATAGCCTGACGTAGTTCAACTAGTGCTGGGGTTTTGACGCTCACATGGAGCACTCTATAAAACTATTAGACCCGACCGCCAGATGGCATTAAACCCTTGATGCTGTACATGTTTGAATAGAT
>WLCY01000027.1 GCA_009705075.1 Actinomycetota bacterium | reverse complement strand
CTAAATCCAAGTTTTGCTAATTCGTGAACGACCCAAGAAATTACGTAACCCTTTGGTCCTGCAAGTGCACCTGAAGTTACTCGATCTCTAATTACTGGATAAGTTAATTTCTTAGCTTGCTCTTCAGTTAGCCACTTCTGGGAAACCATGCCGTCAATGACATATTGCCAACGCGCTTTTAATCTATCGGAATTTTCTTTGCTGTAAGAAGGGTCGTAATAACCGGGTGAGCGAAGAATACTTGCAAGAATTGCAGCTTCGGAAACGTTTAATTTACTTACGCTTTTTCCAAAATAAACTTCTGAAGCGGTCTGAATTCCGTATGAGCCACGACCAAAATAAATTGTATTTAAATAACTCTCTAAAATATCGTCTTTGGACATCTGATTCTGTAACTTCATAGAAATCACAAGTTCTTTAATTTTTCTAGTTATCG
The DNA here is from genome assembly GCA_009705075.1 of Actinomycetota bacterium. GTDB lineage: Bacteria > Actinomycetota > Actinomycetes > Nanopelagicales > Nanopelagicaceae > AAA044-D11. Next base: position 6,672 of record WLCY01000027.1, on the reverse strand, counting down.
TGCGCTCTGGTGTTAGGAATGCAGTCTTCGCATATTGCTGGGTAATCGTTGAACCGCCTTGGCCATTTAACGAACCAGATTTCAAGTTATTAAAAAGCGCTCTTGCAATTCCAACCGGGCTAACAGCGCTCTGGGTGTAGAAGTTGCGATCTTCTGCCGCCATAACGGTCTGTCTTACGTGAAGTGGGATGCTTGCAAGTTTAACCACGGTCCGATTTTCTGAACCGAGACGCCCAATCTCTTGACCATCTGCATATTGAATAATTGTTGATTGGCTATTTACGAAGGCATTTGGGTCAGGAATGTTTACTGTGAAATATGCGTACGCAAAGCCTAGGACTGCGACGATAAAACCAATCCCGCCGGCAAAGATGCCAAAGCGAAACAATTTTCCGCGCAGATTATTCATAAGTTAAGGCTACCTTCTGCTTCCTTGAATTAACGGCCTCTAAGGGATTTCTCATGAAGGTGCCAGCTTTTTAATTCTTTGGCCGGCTTCCAATCGTCATCCTCCAGCGTATGAACCTTGCGCGGGGCTTTGCGTGATTGCCCATCACCCAATAAGAATGAATAAATCAAATGATTCCATCCGCACTCTAAGCAAACTTCGACGGTATAAACGCGAAATTCGCCAAATTCGTTCTGCATCTCTTCTAATTCAACAAGTGACTTAATGCGGCCAGAGTATTGGCCTAGTTGATCACCAAAGGCATAACGTAACTCTCGAAGTTCAAACTTCTTACAGACCGGACAAGACCTTGTTGTGGATTCGCCATGGTGTTTTGCCGCCCGCTTTAAGTATGGGTCGGCATCGCAGGCATCCATGGCAGATGCCGCGCCCCTAAAGAGTGCAAGCAAAGTTGCACGACGATCAAGTGAATAATCGATGTTATCTCGGCGCGACCACATAATGGTTAAGAATAATCCTTCTTTCGCTAATACGCTTTACTGCATGATGCTAATTGACGGGTTCGGCTCTCTCCCTAAATTGCTTCGGGTCAGATGGATGGGGCAACTCACCGATGGTGCATTTCAATCGGCTATGGCCTCTTTTATTCTCTTCTCACCAGAACGTCAGCCAGATGCTGTTAAAGCTGCGCTTGCATTTGCCGTAGTTCTTTTACCTTATTCATTAGTGGGCCCTTATGCCGGCATCTTTCTTGATCGATTTAGTCGCAAGCGAGTTATCCAAATAGCAAATCTAATTCGTGCGACCGACTTGTTAATTGTCGCAATTTTAATATATCGAGGTTCTACCGGCTTGCTCTTAACGCTTTTTGTATTAATTGCGTTTGGTGTAAATAGATTGATACTTGCCGGACTTTCAGCAGGATTACCACTTCTTATAAGTAAGCGGGATTTAGTTTCTGCAAATGCTTTAGCTGTAACGGGCGGAACGATTTTTGTCGTAATCGGCGGCGGGCTTGGTATTGGACTTAAAAATATTCTCAACGCCGCGGGAACGGGCGATAACATCGACAGTTTGCTCATCTTGATAAGTGCGTCAGGCTATTTACTTGCGGCAATATTTGCATCCAGGTTTGGAAAAGCAGAAATCGGTCCACTTCCACACGAAGTCTCGCAAGAGATTAAAGGGTTCGGTGAAATGCTCCAAGGATTCCAAATCTTAAAAGTTCACGGCGATGCTATCCGTGGAATTTTTGCAATTGGAATTCAGCGGGGGGGAATTACGGCGCTGACATTGATGGCACTTCTATTGGAACGCAACACCTTTAATGCAACAAATGATCCAGACGCCGGTCTACGTGGTTTTGCTTACGCCCTTGCAATTGCTGGAATAGGAATTGGTTTGGGTGCAATCGCTGGACCAATTGGCGTTAAGAAATTTGGTCGTCATAAATGGATACGCATTTCCATGGCCGGCCCTATTGGTTTCTTAGTCTTATTCGGGCTATTCCCTAATGAGTTTATGTTGATATTAACCGCGTTTTTTGTTGGCGGCTTTGGCCAGAGTTTAAAGATTACTAATGACGCTCTTATCCAATCAAAAATAGTTGATGAATTTCGAGGTCGAACTTTTGCTTTCTATGATGTTGCAGTAAATGCTGCGATTGTTACTGGTGCAATTATCGCTGCCTTGGTACTTCCAGCTAATGGCGTTTCGCTCGTGCTGCCCTGGATGATTGCTGGAGTTTTTGCTATCTCTGCTATTGCCCTGCTCCGCAACTCTAAATTTTCGGCTTATTCAAACTCCACCAATTAAGAAGTTCGGCTTTCGCAACTTCTTCCCCAAGTGGACCGCGGTCCATGCGCAGATCCAATAAATATTGATAGGCACGACCAACAATTGGTGATGGTGAAATTCCAAGAATTGCCATGATTTCTAGGCCATCTAAATCTGGGCGAATCTTCTCTAGCTCTTCTTGCGCCATTAGTTCAGCGATGCGTTCTTCAAGTGAGTCATAGGTTTTGGCGAGACTTTCAGCCTTGCGCTGATTTCGAGTGGTGCAATCCGCTCTTGTTAAAACATGAAGGTGAATTAATTGATGCTCAGCATCTCTGATATATCTGCGAACTGCTGAATCAGTCCATTCTCCTGTGCCATACCCATGAAAACGAAGGTGCAGAAAAACCAGCGATGAAACGTCATCGACAATTTCATTACTGAAGCGCAACTTCTTTAGGCGTTCTTTGGCCATTCGCGCGCCAACAACTTCATGGTGATGAAATGAAACTCCACCACCTGGTATTAACTCCCTAGTTTTAGGTTTTCCAACGTCGTGAAGAAGAGCAGCAAGGCGGATAACTAAATTTGGCCCCCCTAAGCGATCCTCTAACGAAATCGCCTGTTCTAATACCTTGAGGGTATGTTCATAAACATCTTTATGGTGGTGGTGCTCATCTATTTCTAATTTCAGTTTAGGAATTTCTGGGATCACGAAATCAGCAAGCCCAGTCTCAACTAAAATTGCTAATCCAATTCTTGGATTCGGAGACATTATTATTTTAGTAAGTTCATCTCTAATTCGTTCGGCTGAAATAATTTCAATGCGCGATGCCATTGCGGTTATTGCCTCAATAATTTTTGGGTCAACTTCAAATCCAAGTTGAGCGGCGAACCTTGCCGCACGCATCATGCGAAGTGGATCGTCTGAGAATGAATCCTCTGGCGAGCCAGGTGTTCTTAAAACTTTCTTTAGCAAATCTGTGACGCCGTCAAAATTATCTATAAATGTTGGTGGGGTAGTGGTTAATTCCAGGGCCATTGCATTAACTGTAAAATCTCGACGCAATAAATCGCCTTCGATAGCTTCACCGAATTTAACTTCAGGGTTTCGACTTTCGTGGTCATAAACTTCGCTGCGATAGGTTGTAATTTCAACAGTCACATCGCCAAATTGAGCCGCAATTGTTCCGAATTCTCGGCCGGTCTCCCAAATTGAATCTGCACTTTTTTTGATGATTGATTTTGTATCATCGGGTTTTGCATTTGTTGTGAAATCTAAATCATTGCCTAGCCTTCCTAAGATGGCGTCGCGCACAGGTCCACCAACTAAAGCAAGAGTGAAGCCGGCTTTTGCAAATTTTTCTGCGAGATCAGAAGCAAGCGGTCGCACCGATAGGGCAGAAATAGCGAGGTTGGCGGCGATAGTTTTGGGATCGCCTCCCGCTAAATTCGGATTCGTTGTCACAGTATCTAAGGCTAGAGCAGTAACCTTGCTCCATGACCACGGCGCCTGGTGGCGGTGGCGAGGCTAAACGGAAAAAACGTCGGAGACGGCGTCCCAAGGGCCCGACCCCACCAAATTTAAATAATTCTGCAAGCCCCCAGAACAAGGGCGCTCCCAAAAAACCTGCTGTCAAACGCGTGTACGCAAAACGAGTTGATGAAGTGAGCGCAGGTGGTTTGGTAATTGATATGACAGGTACCAAAGGGCTGTTAATTGGTCGTCGCGATTTGAAAGATCAAAGCCGCGAACGTTTGCTGTGGTCACTCCCTAAAGGTCATATCGAAGAAGGAGAAACTCCTGAACAGGCCGCGGTGCGTGAGGTTCAAGAAGAGACTGGCATTAAAAGTGAAATTGCTAGAGAGCTTGGAGTAATTGATTTCTGGTTTATGGCTGGCGGAAACCGAATTCATAAAACAGTCCACCATTACTTATTTAAAGAAATAGGCGGGGAGTTGGCGCCACAAATCACAGAAGTTGATGATGTTGGTTGGTTCCCATTAACTGAAATTGTAGATCTCCTTGCTTACCCAGATGAGAAAAAATTAATTGCAAAATCTGGAGAGTTAAAATTATGAGGAAATTAATTGCTATTTTCTGTGCCTCTATTTTTGTAATTCTAGGGACGCCCTCTGCAAGCGCGGCTAGCGTTGAAATAACACTTACCGAACCATCGCATCGACAGGTTGATGGAATCTTCACCGACGATGAATTAGCTTCGCTACTTTCTTATGAAGGAAGATTAGGGAGATTGGTTTACAGCCCACCGCGCGGAAATCGGGTTTGGTTTATTGACCCTCAAGTGATTGAAGAGGTCAGAGCGATGACCACCGAATATCTCTTGGAAAATGGCGAGAAGGGAGTTGGATCTTCAGTTGCAGAGAGTTGGCTTAATCAACTAACTGCAATTACGCGAAGCGATAAAATTACTGCCCTTCCGTACGGCAATCCATCTGAATATTGGCTTTCAAAACTAGCACCAAATAAGAAGAGTTTTTATCTGCAACTAGGGGCGAAGAGATTAACCGCCGAACTGGGGCGCCAAGTTTCTCAAATGGAGCAGTATCCAAATAGCCCGCGGTTTACTATGGATTATTTAACGACGCAGGCATTTAAGAAATCTCAAATTGTCTTGAAGATTAACTCTGAATATATGGCGATCGACGAAATAGAAAAATTCCAAGCGCAGAGTGCCGCAATACTTCATCCTGATTTATCGAATGATCAACGCATGCTTCTGGGTTTAGATTTAATTTCTAGCGCCCAAGGCCTATCGAATAAAATTAGGCTCGCACCCGGTCGATTCACCGTAACATCTACTAAGCAGAAGTTGCCGATTACCTTAATTAATGACTTTCCAAATTCAGCAAAACTTTCAATTAGGGTTGAGGCTTCAAATGGAAAAGTTCTCATCGAACCCGTTCCTCAAATCGTTGTGAATGGCAATTCAAAAGTTCAAGTAATGATTCCTGTTGAGGTTGTTACTTCAGGAAAAACCAATCTTTCGGTTTCAATTAGGTCAGATAAAAATAGAGCACTGGGAAATACAATTTCATATCCGGTAACACTAAAAGTGATTAGCCCGATAGCTACTTGGGTAACAACTGTTGGTGGGGCAGTTCTATTCATATCTGCCCTAATCCAGAGTTTCAGAAGAATTAGAAAGAAGCGAATATGAACAATAAGTCGCTCGTAAAATCTTCAACCGTGATGGCTGTTGGAACCATATTTTCTCGCATTACCGGATTGGCACGGGGTCTACTTTTAGTTGCAGTCCTTGGAACAACTTTGTTGGGCGATACATTCAATGTTGCAAACACGATGCCAAATATTCTTTATAACGCAATTATTGGTGGCGCCCTGACTGCGGTTTTTGTTCCTCAAATTGTTAGATCCACCAGTGATGAAGATGGTGGGAGTGCTTTTATTTCTCGCCTTGTAACAGCTACTTCGGTTTTTCTCGGAGGCCTGGTAGTTATCTCAATATTGCTTGCTCCGGTTTTGGTGCGAATTTTTGCGACAAGTTACGTTGGTCGCCCTGAATTTGAGGTGACTACCTCATTCATGAGGTACTGCTTACCGCAAATATTTTTTATGGGGTTATTTGCTCTACTAGCGCAGGTTGCAAATGCCAAAGGAAAGTTCGGTCCAATGATGTGGGCCCCGGTTTTAAATAACCTGATAGCGATTGCCGTTTTTGGTTGGTTTTTAAAGTATTCAACCCAACCAACTGTTACAACTATTCCTGATTCTGAAATAATTTTGATCGGACTGGGAAGTACTGCTGGTTATGTAGCTCAGGCTTTAATTTTAATTCCGATAATTTCACGGACGAAGATAAAAATACGGCCGCGCTTTGATTGGCGAGATTCTGAATTACGTAAATCCGTTCACCTGGCAACTTGGACCCTTTTGTTCACCGGAATTTCGCAGATTAGTTATTTAGTAACAGTTAATTTATCCACTAGAGCTGCTGTTGAATCGCTCAAATCTGGAATTGAAACTGGGGTCGGTTTTACGCCATTTAGTAATGCCTATTTAATTTACATGTTGCCGCATTCAATAATTACGATTTCGGTTGTAACCGCTCTTTTGCCAACGCTCTCGAGATTTGCACATGCTAAACAGCCGGAGCTAATTCACGACCAACTTGTTAAAGCGATGCGCATCGTAGGGTTAATAACAGTGCCTAGCGCAATCGCTTTTCTCTTCTTTGGTCCGTTAATCACTGAAGTCCTGTTCTTTGGTATATCTAGCGCTGATTCAAATTATTTGGGCTATACCCTTTCCGCACTAGCGTTGGGTTTGGCGCCCATGAGTGTAAATCTGATTGCACTTCGCGGACTAAATGCCTTTGAAAATGTAAAGTTACAAGTTTTAAGCAATGCGATCATGAATTTGATTGGCGTTGCCGCTTCAATAATTATTTCATTCACTCTGCCCCCAGAATGGATTACGGTTGGCTTGGCAGGCTCACTAGCTT
>WLCY01000026.1 GCA_009705075.1 Actinomycetota bacterium | reverse complement strand
CAGATCAAAGGCCGGACGCTCACTGCGAATTCGCGGCATTGAAGTGAAGTTATGGCGCGGTGGTGGACATGATGTTGCCCATTCAAGTGATGCCCCGTAACCCCAAGGATCATCAACTCCTACAAGTGGTGACTTTCTTGTTATCCAAACATTGACCAAGAATGGAATCATCGAAAGCGCCAATAGTGTAGATCCGACTGTTGAAATCATATTCATATTAGTAAAACCATCGGTTGCCAAGTAATCAGCATATCTGCGGGGCATTCCTTTGATTCCAAGCCAATGTTGAATCAAGAACGTTAAATGGAAACCGGCGAAAGTTGTCCAGAAGTGAATTTTCCCTAAACGTTCATTTAGCATACGGCCAGTCATCTTTGGCCACCAGAAATAGAAGCCAGCAAACATTGCAAAGACTACGGTTCCGAATAGAACGTAGTGGAAATGCGCAACAACAAAGTATGAAGCTGATACTGCGAAATCAAGTGGCGGTGAGGCAAGGATGATTCCAGTTAAGCCACCGAATAGGAAGGTGATCAAGAATCCCATCACCCAGAGCATTGGTGTTTCAAAAGAGACGCTACCCCGCCAGATAGTTCCAATCCAGTTGAAGAATTTCACGCCAGTTGGAACACCAATCAAGAAAGTCATAAAGGAGAAGAACGGTAGAAGTACCTGTCCGCTGGCAAACATATGGTGCGCCCAAACTGAAACAGATAGCGCAGAGATAGCGATAGTTGCCGCAATTAGACCTTTATAACCAAAGATTGGCTTGCGACTAAAGACTGGAAGAATTTCCGTTGCAATTCCGAAGAATGGAAGTGCCAAGATATAAACCTCTGGATGGCCAAAGAACCAGAAGAGATGCTGCCACAGCATCGCTCCCCCGTTTGCTGGATCAAAGATATGCGATCCGAACAACCGATCTGATTCCAACCCTAAAAATGCTGCAGCAAGTGGTGGGAAGGCGAGAAGAACTAAAATCGAAGTTAGTAGTACGTTCCAAGAGAAGATAGACATACGGAACATCGTCATTCCAGGTGCTCGCATTGTGAAAATTGTTGTAATGAAATTTACGCCGCCAAGAATTGTTCCGATACCACCCATTGCCAATCCAATAACCCAGAGATCGCCACCGATTCCTGGTGAATATTGGGAATTTGCAAGTGGTGCATATGCGGTCCAACCAAACGAGGCAGCTCCACCAGGACTTAAGAATCCTGCGAATGCCATCAAGCCACCAAAGAGGAAGAGCCAATAGGACAACATATTCATTCTTGGGAAAGCTACATCTGCTGCGCCAATTTGCAATGGCATAATCACGTTTGCGAACCCGACGAATAGCGGGGTGGCAAACATCAATAACATAATCGTTCCGTGCATCGTGAAGACCTGGTTGTACTGCTCGCTCGATACAAATTGCAGACCAGGACGTGCAAGTTCCGCTCTAAGAATTAAGGCAAGGAGACCGCCAATTAAAAACCAGGCAAAAGTAGTTACTAAATACATGTAACCAATCATTTTGTGGTCGGTAGTCGTGATGATCTTGACGAAGAGTTTGCCTTTACTTGTTGGCGCAACTTTACTTGGAGCTACAGCCGTGCGATTAGCAAATGTAGTCATTATTAAGCCGCCTTCAGAGTAGAAATATATTCTTCGTAATCACTTGGTGAAACAACTTTCACCGTGAATAACATCTGGGAATGGTTGCGCCCGCAAAGTATGTTGCATCGGCCAGGGTAGCTTCCAAGTTTGTTAGCGGTAAATTCAAGATGGTTTGAAACTCCTGGCAAATTTTGCATTTGAATCATAAATGCAGGTATCCAGAATCCGTGGACCACATCCGTAGCTGTGATGTTAAATCGAACTCGCTCGCCTTGTGGCAGAACAAGAGTTGGTGGCTTGGCTGGAGTACCAGTAATAGTTCCTGCATCAGGATTATCTCGATAAGTAAATTGCCACGACCACTGAATTGCGTTGACATCTATCGTGTGACTGATTTTGTCATCTGCTGAAATCTTTGTAATTGAAGACTCTTTAACTGCCGTGAAATAGAAGAGAACTGCAACGATGATAAATGGAATTATCGTGTATGCAACTTCGACTGGAACGTTGTATTGCGTCTGCTTTGGGACTTCATCACCTTTACGACGATGACGGAATGCTGGATACATAATTAAAATCGCAGTGAAGACTCCGACTACTCCCGCTGCGATCCAAGCTCCCTGCCAGAGCGGAAGCGAGATGTCATTTACGCTTGAAACGTTCTTAGGAAAACCCATCCCAGAGATATTTTCAGTCGAACAAGATGTGAGCAAAACCAGCGCTCCACCCGATAGAAGATAACGAGCCACTCGGCCCAGCGATTTCTTCCTCGACTTAAAATTCATTGGGTAAGAATAACCCTCAGTTTCACTCTTATATCCAAGTGGGAGTAGCGTTCTAGGCGTGGTTTCCATCACCCCGAATTTTCAATCTGAGCCGAGGCTTCACGAGGCTGCTCGGATGGCGCTGCCCCATATCTTTGAAGTGGCTTGGCCAGATCCAGCAAAGCTAGGGGTCGATTCAAAGAGTGCAGCAATTCTCTTAAACGAAGCCAGAGAAACCTTTGCCGGCCATCTTGGAGTCAAAAGTGAGGAGATCTCATTTCTAGGCGAGCCCTCATTGGGCTTTCATCTGGGAATCAGTGGATTAATTGGGGCGCAAAATCGGCTGGTATTTAGCAATATCGACCGGATGGAAGTTTTCGCAATTTCTGAGAAGTTTTCAAGCTTTCAACTAAAGGCTTCTACTGCGGGCCAAATTGATTATGCAGATTTAAGAGAATCTGATGTCGCAACTCTGCAACTTTGTAATCGAGAGACTGGGACTATCCAACTAAGCCGGCCAAATAATTGCGCTGGCTTGTTTGTTGATGCGACTGGCTCTGGTACGCGAATCAAATTACCTGACAATTGGAGCACGGCGCTATGGGATTCAACTTCGTGGGCCGGACCAAGTGGATTAGGGATTCTTGCAATTTCCAAGAGCGCTAAATGGCAAAATCCACTTCCTCACCTAGATAGTCGAATCAATCCCGGCCCAACATCTCTCCCATTGATTGTGGCAAGTGCACTTGCCATTGATAGTTGGGTTGCAGATGAGAAAAACTTAGCGGCGAAAATTGCAGCGATTAATTCGGAAATCCGAAGCTATCTCTCGTTAAAAATTCCTGATTGTGACCTGGCGCCAGGTGGCGCTGATCATCTTCTTAGCGCCTCGTTCTTATATGTAAATGCCGAACAATTGGTAACCGTTCTAGCCGATAAGGGCTTTGCTGTTGATTCCGGGTCAGCCTGCAGCGCCGTGAATATGCAACCAAGCCATGTGCTCGCCGCGTTAGGAACTTTAACTCAAGGAAATATCCGCCTCACAATTCATCATGGAACTAGTTTTGAAGATGTCCAGAAGTTTTTACAGGTTTTAGAAGAAACAATCGCTGAGTTGCGCGCTTAATGGAGACCCTGAACTGCCTCGGAATGCGCTGCCCTTTGCCGGTCATCGCGCTTGCCAAAGAACTGTCGACAAAAGTTATTGGTTCGCAAATAACTTTACTAAGCGACGATCCTGCATCTGAGCCAGACCTAAAAGCGTGGGCGCGAATGACCGGAAATTCTGTTGTATCTCTTGGTGCAAATTCCTTCGAAGTTACGAAGTTAGCCGACTAGGCGAGGTTCAATTTTCTCGTTTACTTCTTGTGCGGCTTCAACACCATAAGCCACTGAAAATCGCTCGATGAATTCCGGCTTTGTAAATTTATATTCTTGAGTGCCTTTAGTTTCAATACAGAAAGTTGCAAGCATCGACCCAAGTTGTGCACATCTTTCGTGCTTTAGGCCCCAAGCAAGTCCAGAGATAAATCCGGCTCGATAACAGTCGCCGACGCCGGTGGGATCTAGTTTTGAAATCTCTTTTGGAACGCCAACGGTTATCGCTTCTTTGCCGTGCTCTTCGATACGAGAGCCCTCTGATCCAAGAGTAATAATGCGTTTCTTAACCTTGCTAAAGATTTCGGCATCGCTCCAACCAGTTTTTTGAATAGTCAACGCCAATTCATATTCATTTAAGAAAAGATACTCGGCCCCTTCGATTAGTAATTTGATTGCTTCGCCATCCATTCGAGCGAGTTGTTGGGATGGATCTGCGGCAAATGGAATTCCCATCGCACGGGCACTTTGACTATGGCTCAACATTGCATCCGGATCATCTGGGGAAATAATTAAAAGATCGAACTTTCCGGTCTTTTCTATAATTGGAGCTAATTCGATTTCTCGTGCCTCACTCATCGCACCTGGAAAGAATGATGCAATCTGATTCAATTCCATATCTGTAGTAACCATGAAAGAGGCGGTCAATAACTCTTGTGAAATTTTCACATGGTTGGTGTCAACCCCATGTCTAGTTAGCCAAGAGTCGTAATCAGCCCAATCTGTACCGACGGCTGCAATTAAATATGGATTTAAACCTAAGGCGCCGATTCCGAAAGCGATATTTGCTGCGGTCCCTCCGCGTCTAACATCTAGCCCATCTACTAAGAAAGAGAGCGAGACCTTGTCCAAGGATTCGGCCACCAAAGAATCGGTGAACTTTCCAGGAAAGGTCATTAAATGATCGCGCCCGACAGAGCCGGCGCAGGCAATTTTCATTACTCAGTGAATTAACTGTTTAGTTAGTTAAAAGAGTCGCCGCAAGCGCATGAGCCTTGGGCATTTGGATTATCGATTGTGAAACCCTGCTTCTCGATTGTGTCCACAAAATCTATTGATGCGCCTGTCAAATAAGGCGTGCTCATCTTGTCGGTTACGACCTTTACACCGTTGAACTCAGTAATAGTGTCGCCATCAAGGGCGCGATCATCGAAATAAAGCTGATAGCGCAGACCAGAACAGCCACCAGGCTGTACGGCAACACGAAGATTTAAATCATCACGGCCTTCTTGTGCCAAAAGAGCAGCAACTTTGGTCGCAGCAACGTCAGTCAAAACAATTCCGGTCGCTGGGGCCCCTGTGATTGTTACATCTTGTGAAGTTTCGGTGCTCATTGCTCTCCCAATCTAATTCGATATCTTGCAAATTCTAAAATTTTTGACTCGTTAATGCGACAAGGCTACTCCATAATGTCCCTATGGGCTCATCAAGACTTTCCGAACTTCTTCTACTTGGCCAGGGGTTGGATCTTGCGAGCGAGCGGGGAGTTTCATGTGCGGGTGAGCTACCAGAGGCAAGTAGCCCTGATTTAGTTGCAAGGGCTGTAACGGCAAGGGCGGCACTGGGAAGTCGAGCGATGATTCTTGGCCACCATTATCAACGGGATGAAGTAATCCAATTCGCCGACATCACGGGTGACTCATTTAAGTTGGCTCAAGCAGCTGAATCAAACAGTTCGGCTGAGTTTATTTTCTTCTGCGGCGTGCACTTCATGGCAGAAAGCGCCGATATTTTAACCAGCGCTGATCAAAAAGTAATTCTTCCCGATCTTGCAGCTGGCTGTTCAATGGCAGATATGGCAAGTGCAAAGCAAGTTGATGATTGTTGGGCAGCGCTAGAAAAAATTGGTGTGGCCGATAGAACCGTACCCATTACATATATGAATTCGTCCGCAGCGATAAAGGCATTTACTGGGAAAAATGGTGGTGCAGTTTGTACTTCTTCAAATGCCGCCAGAGCTATGAAGTGGGCTTTTGAAAAAGGCGAAAAGATTCTTTTTCTACCTGACCAACATCTGGGTCGTAACACCGCCGTTCTAAATCTTGGCCTGTCGCTCGAAGATTGCGTTACTTGGAATCCATGGAAACCAAATGGTGGATTGAGTGAATCTGAAATATTGAATGCAAAAGTTATTTTGTGGCGAGGACACTGTTCGGTACATGGCCGATTCTCAGTAGAAAATATTGAACAGATGAGGGCGAAAGTTCCCGGAGTTTCAATCCTCGTACATCCTGAATGCCAGCATGAAGTAGTTTCCCGCGCCGATGTTGTCGGTAGCACCGAGATGATAATTAAAACAGTTGAAAACTCCCCTGTTGGCAGCAAGTGGGCAATCGGAACCGAGCTCAACTTGGTCCAGAGGTTGGCCAACAGGTTCCCAGATCGTGATATCCATTTCTTAGATAAGACAGTTTGTTATTGCTCGACCATGAATCGAATTGACTTACCTCACCTGGTCTGGGCGATGGAATCTCTCGTTGATGGGCGCCTCGTGAATCAAATAAGCGTAGACACAGAAACCGCTAAGTTTGCAAAAGTTGCGCTGGAGCGAATGCTCGCTCTACCGTAGCCACATGAGCGAGCCATCAAAGAAGTCAGAAAACACTCCTGAGAAAAAAGGGAGGGCAACTCCAAAGCGCAAGGACGCTGTTGCTAAAACAAAGATAAATTCAATTACTGCGCCAGTCTCGAAAGTTGACCGCGCAAAAAACCGTGAAGCCCTAAAGATTGCACGAGCAGAAGCCAGAGCCGCCTATATGCGTGGTGATGAGAACGCGCTACCAGCTCGCGATCGTGGCCCGGTTAAGAAATTGGTTCGTGATTACATAGATTCACATCGTTCACTTGGTGAATATTTCTTGCCACTCATGGTCATAGTTTTAATTCTTACAATGGTTCCATCTGTTGAAGTTCGTTTCGCAGCAATTGTGATTATGTATTCCGCGATGGGATATTCAATAATCTATGGATTTTTCGTGGGATCGCGAATCAAAAGGTTAGTTGCTGAAAGATTCCCAGATGCTCCGACCAAGGGGTTGGCAATCTATGGCTGGCTACGGTCTACTCAGATGCGCCGACTACGTGCACCTGCACCACAGAAGAAACTTGGCGACAAAATTTAAATATTTTTAAGGCCTTGGATTTGGGCTCTCGGTTTTATCCGGATTTGATTCTGGAATAGATCCGAGGGCCTTATCAATTTCCTTAAGAATTTCCCCGCTCAATTTCACGCCTGATGCTTTGACATTTTCCTTTACCTGAGCTGGTTTTGATGCTCCCATGATCACGGATGAAACATTTGGATTCGAGAGTGCCCATGCCAGGGCAAGTTGAGACATTGTCAGTTCAACTGAATCTGCTATCGGTTTTAACTTAGCAACTGCGGTCAGAACTTCATCCCGCATCCAGCGCGAAATCATTTCGGCACCGCTCTTCTT
>WLCY01000025.1 GCA_009705075.1 Actinomycetota bacterium | reverse complement strand
GATGTCTTCCCAATCGGAGCTGATACCCAGGGTTTAAATGGAAAAGCGCTAGCTGAACTTGGTGCTATGGCAAACTCAAAAGCAAGGGTGCGAATCTTCAGCGATGATGGCAAATGCGTATCCGACCCACTGTTGATGCGACGAGCTCTCGAATATGTTAAAACTTTCGATGGAATCATCGCCCAACATGCCCAAGATCCCGCATTGACAGTCGGATCCCAGATGAACGAAGGAATCGTGTCATCCAAACTCGGATTAACAGGGTGGCCCGCAGTAGCTGAAGAAGCAATCATTGCTAGAGATATTCTGCTCGCCGAACATGTTGGAAGTAGGTTACATATCTGCCACCTAACAACTGCGGGAGGCGTAGATCTTCTTCGTTTTGCAAAGTCGCGAGGTATCAATGTGACTGCAGAAGTTACCCCGCATCATTTACTACTTACTGACGAATTGGTTAATAATTACGATCCAATTTTTAAAGTTAATCCGCCGCTACGTACCGAGAAAGATGTAATGGCTTTACGTCAAGGTTTAGCAGATGGAACTATCGATATTGTTGCGACGGATCATGCACCTCATCCAAGTGAAGATAAAGATTGTGAATGGCAGAGCGCTGCATTTGGGATGGTAGGTCTTGAGACAGCGCTTTCAGTCGTTGTTAAGTCCATGATAGATACCAAACTGATGGGTTGGGGAGATTTAGTAGATCGGATGTCAAAGGCGCCGGCCCGAATTGCGGGATACTCAAAGCATGGAAAAGATGTGACGAAAGGCGCACCAGCTAATCTAACTATCGTTGACACATCAGCCAGTTGGGTGGTCGACCGTAATAGACTGGCTTCTAAGAGTAAAAACACACCATTTGAAGCCTTGGCCCTTCCGGCTCGGGTATTGCATACATTCTTCAATGGTGAGCTAGTACTAAAGAGCTCGGAGTTAGTAAGAGGAGGTAGCAATTGAGCAAGGCCTACCTCGTGCTAGATGACGGCACAGTATTTGAAGGAAGTAGTTGGGCGTGCGAAGGTGAAACTTTTGGTGAAGCAGTTTTTTCAACGGGCATGACGGGCTATCAAGAAACTCTGACGGACCCTTCGTATCACAAGCAAGTTGTAATTATGACAGCGCCCCATGTTGGTAATACGGGAATGAACTCAACTGATGAGGAATCAGCAAAAATTTGGGTGAGTGGTTTTGTTGTAAGAAATCCATCTCCAGTTGTGAGCAATTGGCGATCCGAGAGCTCTCTTGAGAGCGAACTCATAAAGAATGGGGTCGTTGGAATTAGGGGCGTTGATACTCGAGCGATTACTAGACATCTTCGCGACTTAGGCGCAATGCGAGTTGGTATCTTTTCAAACACTTCGTTGACTCGAGAGCAGATGGTTATTGCGGTCCGAAAATCTCCACAAATGGCCGGCTCGTTTCTAGCAGCCGATGTTTCAACTAAAGAGAGCTATATAGTTCCTGCAATTGGTGAGAGAAAGTTCAAAGTAGTTGCGTTGGATATGGGAATAAAGGCTGCTACTCCAAGATCAATGTCTGAACGCGGAATTGAAGTTCATGTGCTTCCTTCAAAAAGCTCTCTTGGGCAAATCCTTGAACTAAAACCTGATGGCGTCTTTCTATCAAATGGTCCGGGCGATCCGGCTGCTATGGTCGACACGATTACACTGGTCCGCGAAATTCTTTCCTTAAAGATTCCGTTATTCGGAATCTGTTTCGGTCATCAAATTTTGGGACGAGCCCTTGGTTTTGAAACCTACAAGTTACCCTTCGGTCATCGTGGAATAAATCAGCCGGTAAAAAACCTTCGAACTAGCGAGGTTGAAATCACTGCCCATAACCATGGTTTCGCGGTCGCGGCTCCCGTAGCTGGAAATTTCAACACTATTTACGGCGCTGGATTTGTTAGCCACGTTTCATTGAATGATGGCGTTGTAGAAGGACTTGAACTACTTGAAACTCCGGCTTTCAGCGTTCAGTACCACCCGGAGGCAGCTGCTGGTCCCCACGACGCAAGTTACCTCTTCGATCAATTTGTAACACTTATGACAAATGCGAGCGTTGCAAATGCCTAAAGATAATTCAATAAAGAGCGTTCTAGTAATAGGCAGTGGGCCGATTGTTATAGGCCAAGCATGTGAATTTGATTATTCTGGCACGCAGGCTTGTCGTGTTCTTCGGAGTGAAGGTATCCGAGTTATTCTTATAAATTCTAACCCGGCAACGATTATGACTGATCCGGAGTTCGCGGATGCGACATATATCGAACCTATAACACCCGAAATAATTGAACAAATAATCATCAAAGAGAAGCCGACCGCTATTCTCGCTACGCTCGGTGGTCAGACAGCGCTTAATGCGGCAATGGCTCTATACGAACGCGGCTCTCTGGAAAAACTTGGAGTTAAATTAATTGGTGCGGATATCCCGGCAATTAAACGTGGTGAAGATCGTGAAACATTTAAGGAGATCGTTGCGAAAATTGGAGGCTCCTCCGCGAAGTCCATTATTTGCCACACGATGGAAGAGTGTATTGCTGGAGCAGAAATCCTAAATTATCCAGTTGTTGTTCGGCCTTCTTTTACTATGGGCGGGTTGGGCTCGGGAATCGCCTATAACAAAGCTGATTTAGAGCTAATAGCTGGCGCAGGATTACGTCATAGTCCGACAACGGAAATTCTTCTCGAAGAGTCAATCATCGGCTGGAAAGAATTTGAATTAGAGGTTATGCGCGATCACAAAGATAACGTGGTAATCGTTTGTAGTATCGAAAACATTGACCCAATGGGTGTACATACTGGAGATTCAATTACGGTAGCACCGGCTTTAACACTTACTGATGTGGAATATCAAAAACTCAGGGATCTTTCAATTGAAATCATCCGTGAAGTTGGCGTCGCGACCGGTGGTTGCAATATTCAATTCGCAGTTAATCCAAGTGATGGAAGAATCATTGTGATTGAGATGAACCCTCGAGTCTCTCGATCTTCGGCTTTAGCTTCAAAAGCAACTGGATTTCCAATTGCAAAGATAGCCACGAAATTGGCAATTGGTTACACCTTGGACGAAATTGAGAACGATATAACTAAGTCCACGCCAGCATCTTTTGAGCCAACACTCGATTATATTGTTGTCAAAGTCCCACGTTTTGCCTTCGAAAAATTCCCCGAAGCAGATACCCAATTGACTACAACTATGAAGAGCGTCGGTGAAGCAATGGCTATTGGGCGCTCCTTTCCTGAAGCGTTACAGAAGGCGTTGCGTTCGATTGAGAAAAAGGGTACGAGTTTCCATTGGAATACGTCTGGAGCTACAAAAGAGAGTTTGCTAACGTCAATGAAAACTCCAACTGAACATCGGTTACAGCAGATTCAACTTGGCTTGTATCTAGGAGCAAGCGTGCAAGAAGTGTTTGAAGCTACGAAGGTTGATCCTTGGTTTTTAGCGCAAATAGTAGAGATAAATCAAATTGCAGCCGAGATAAAAACCCAAAAACTACTTTCACCAGAATTACTTCAAAAGGCAAAGACCAATGGCTTCTCAGATAGTCAGATAGCTGATTTAACGGAGGTCACAACCGCTGAGGTTACGGCGGGAAGAGTTCGCATGGGACTTCGACCAGTCTTTAAAACGGTAGACACTTGCGCGGCGGAATTTGAAGCTCACACACCTTATTACTATTCAAGTTACGACTTTGAAACTGAAGTTATTCCGCGCACTAAGCCAGCGGTCATTATTTTAGGAAGTGGTCCTAATCGAATTGGACAGGGAGTTGAATTCGATTACTCATGTGTACACGCTGCTTTTGCCTTGAAGGAAGCAGGATATGAAACAGTAATGATTAATTGCAATCCGGAGACGGTCTCTACGGACTATGACACTTCAGATCGACTTTATTTCGAACCACTAACCCTAGAAGATGTGTTAGAAGTTATTCACGCAGAATCTTTGGCGGGCCCAATTGTTGGGGTCATTGCGCAATTAGGTGGGCAAACCCCACTTGGCCTGGCTCGCGGGCTTCAAGATGCAGGTGTCACAATTATTGGAACTTCACCGGATGCAATTGATTTGGCTGAGGATCGTGGTCTATTTGGCGAATTACTGCGCGTAAATTCGTTGGACGCTCCTACTTTCGGTATGGCAGATACCTTCGATGAAGCTTTAGCAATCGCTCATCGCATTACTTATCCAGTATTGGTGCGACCATCATTTGTTCTCGGCGGAAGAGGAATGGAAATTGTTTACGATGATGAATCGCTTGCGGACTTTATTCGCAAGGCCACGGAGATCACACCGAATCATCCAGTATTGATTGATAAATTTTTGGATGACGCTATCGAGATTGATGTGGATGCGCTCTTCGACGGAGAAGAACTTTATTTGGCCGGAGTTATGGAGCATATTGAAGAGGCGGGCGTTCATTCTGGTGATTCGGCATGTGTACTGCCAAGTATCTCGATAGGAAGCGCCCTTCAAAAAGAGATCTGGATTGCCACTGAAAAACTTGCTCGGGGTATCGGGGTTCAAGGTCTTATAAATATTCAATTTGCAGTTGTTAACAATGGGGTAGCAGGCGAGAAACTTTATGTGTTGGAAGCAAATCCAAGAGCATCTAGAACCGTACCTTTCGTAAGTAAAGCCACGGGTAATCCACTCGCTAAGTGCGCTGCACTTATATCTGCCGGAGTAAAGATTTCAGAATTGCGAGTCAGGGGTCTGCTACCTTCGAGCGGAGATGGAGTTCCGAAAGGTATTTCAGTTAAAGAGGCGGTATTACCGTGGAATCGGTTCCGACGTAATGACGGCACCGGAGTTGATTCTGTCCTTGGACCAGAAATGCGATCTACTGGTGAAGTAATGGGTATCGCAAAAACTTTTGGCGAGGCATATGCAAAGAGTCAGACTGCTGCGTTTGGTGCGTTGCCATTAACCGGCTCAGTGTTCCTTTCACTCTCTGAGCGCGACAAGAAATCAGCACTTGAACCAGCACGTATTCTGTTAAACCTTGGATTTGTTCTATATACAACCCAAGGAACCCACAATTACCTTTTAGAAAATGGTTTGCAATCTGAGTTGATACGGAAACATTCACAGGGTAAAGGTCCGAACGGTGAATTGACTGCGGTAGATCTGATTACTGAAGGAATTGTGGGCTTGGTTATTAATACGCCTCTCGGACGTGGAACTCGACTCGATGGTTGGATGATTCGCACCGCCGCGATACAGCGAGGGGTTCCGTGTATTACTACTATCGCGGGCTTCAAAGCTGCAGTCACTGGCATCTCCGATCTACAGGGTAAGAGTTTTAGTATTAATTCCATTCAAGAGTGGTTGGCAGAGTCCAAATGAGTGGCATCAATAGAGAAGCTAGACAGATCTTTGCCGAGATTGTAAGTAATAAAAAAGTCGGGGCTTACCATCACATCGTTTTTAGCGTTGGAGAGTTGGCTAATTCAGCGAAGCCCGGCAACTTTGTCGCAATTTCAGTTGGTGGTCAAAACAGCGCAATGGTTCTTCGCAGAGCTTTTGCAATCTATCGGACTTTTGATCGGGGAGCATCTGGTGGTTTACTGGAAATAGTTGTTGCACCGCATGGTGCCGGCAGTATCTGGTTAACAAACCAACTTCCTGGATTCAAGGTTGATTTAGTCGCGCCACTCGGAACGGCTTTCGGTATTCCAACCGAACCGGTTCGAGCACTTCTTGTTGGTGGCGGATATGGAAGCGCTCCATTATTCGGTTTATCTGAGGTCCTTAAGTCTCGCGGTTGCCGGATCGATATGGTTTTAGGTGCAAGCACTGCCATGAAAATTTATGCACCACTGGATGGCAAGAGGTCAGTAAATAGTTTGACTACGGTTACCGAAGATGGAACCACGGGAATCACTGGCAAGGTTACGGATGTAATACCGGGAATTATTGAAACAAATCAGATAGATATTATTTATTCTTGCGGACCCATGGGAATGCTTGAAGCTATCAATGTAATCGCTCAAGAGCGTGGTGTCGTGCACCAGTGTGCAATTGAAGAGGCGATGGCTTGTGGAATCGGCGTTTGTATGACTTGTGTTCTTCCAATAAGGGGCGAAGATGGAGTGATCCGGATGCTGCGCTCCTGCATTGATGGCCCTGTGGTTGATGGAGGAAGTGTTATTTGGAATTCGAAGCGAACAATCCCTGAAGGAACATGGGGAAGAAACTGATGTTTGATTTCAAGACAAGCTTGGGTCAAGCCAACTTCGAGAATCCAGTGTTCACTGCAAGTGGTTGTGCAGGCTCCGGGAAAGAGTTGAGCCAGTTCTTCGATCTAGCGGAGTTAGGCGCGGTCGTAACAAAATCCATTATGTTGAAACCTAGATCTGGACGAGCAACACCTCGAATGGCCGAGACGCCAAGTGGGATGTTGAATTCGATTGGTTTACAGGGCCCAGGAATTGATCTCTTCTTAGAGAAAGATATTCCCTGGCTACGGGATCAAGGAGCGACGATAGTTGTCAGCATCGCAGGTGAGAGCGTAGAAGATTATGCAATTCTGGCAAGAAAGTTACGTGCAGTTTCCGGAATAAGCGCGCTAGAAGTAAATATCTCTTGTCCAAATGTTGAAAATCGTGGTCAGGTTTTTGCATGTCACCCAACTACAGCAAGAGCTGCAATTGAAGCAGTCCGTAGAAATATTGGTGGAGAACTTCCAATTATTGCCAAATTGACGCCAGATGTAACTAGTATCGTGGAAATTGCAGAGGAAGTTATATCTGCTGGTGCTGATTCACTCGCCCTGATTAATACAGTTCTCGGTATGGTTATTGATACCAACACCATGCGTCCGAAACTAGCTGGAAAGACTGGTGGGCTTTCTGGTCCAGCAATTAGACCAGTAGCGGTCCGGGCGATTTATCAAGTTCATGAAGCTATGCCACATGTGAAGATTTTAGGAATGGGTGGAGTTGCATCGGGGCGTGATGCTTTTGAGTTAATACTTGCGGGTGCTTCAGCAGTTTCAGTTGGTACCGCTACCTTTGGGAATCCAACAGCGGTAATAAAGATTAAGGAAGAGTTGCGTGCTGAATTGATATCACATGGCTTTGACTCACTGCGGGAAGCGGTGGGTTACGCACATCGCCCGGAGGGAAACTTGTGACGAGAAAATCACCGATAATTCTCGCTTTAGATACTAAGGATCTTGACACGGCCAAGAGTTGGATCTCTGCTACTAATGACTCGGTAGGCATTTATAAAATTGGATTGGAATTCTTTCTTCAATTTGGAGCGAGTGGTTTAAAAGAACTAACCAGTGCTG
>WLCY01000024.1 GCA_009705075.1 Actinomycetota bacterium | reverse complement strand
TTGGCAATCACTTGAGCAGTTGCAGAACATAAGGTAGCGCGGGCGCTATGTAGCTCGCTTGGAGTTTCATCACCCAAAGGCAAGACGCGACAATCTGAATAAAAACGATGGTAAACGCCGGCAAGCTCTTCAACATATCGAGCAACTCGATGAGGTTCACGGAGTTGGGCAGCCCCTGCTACAACTCGGGGGAATTCGCCAAGGGCACCAATTAATTCACGTTCGCGTTCATGCACAAGTAGTTCGGGATGAATCAAATCTGCGCCATATTTAATTCCCACATCTGCAGCATTACGTAGGACTGCGCAGATCCGAGCATGCGCATATTGCACGTAATAAACCGGATTCTCATTTGTTCTGCTGCGAAGAATGTCTACATCCATAACCATCGGGGTATCTACTGGATAGCGAATCAAGGTATATCTAGCAGCGTCAACGCCAACTTTTTCCACGAGTTCTTCAAGAGTGATTATCGTGCCAGCGCGCTTGGAGAGTTTTACCTCTTCCCCGCCCTCCATGATTTTTACCATCTGACCAATTAATACATCAACGTTATATTCAGGATCATCGCCATTACATGCAGCAAGTGCTTTCAGGCGACCGGTATACCCATGATGATCGGCGCCCAACATATAGATACAAATATCAAAACCACGTTCGCGCTTAGAGATGTAATAAGCAGAATCCGATGCAAAGTAAGCCATAGATCCATCTGACTTAACCATCACCCGATCTTTGTCATCACCGAAATCAGTAGTCCGTAGCCAGATTGCGCCATCTAACTCATAAACGTGCCCTTTTTTCTTTAATACTTCTTGGCAGTGCGCAAAAAAGTTATTGTCGTACAAACTTTTCTCGGAGAACCAGACATCAAAGTGAGTTCCGAATTTATCCAATACTCCTTGTTGTTGGGCAAGTTGAAGCCGATAACCTAAATCACGGAAAGCAAATGTTTGTTCTTCGCCTGATAACTTCAAGATATCTGGATTAATTGAAACAATTTCAGTTGCCAGGTCATCGATATAGGCACCGTGATAGCCATCCTCAGGACGTGGCTGACCAAGTGCTGCTGCCTGAAGTGAAGCACCGAATTTATCCATCTGTACGCCGCGATCATTTATATAGAACTCGCGAGTTACTTTTGCGCCAGCAGCCGAAAGAACTCGACCAAGAGCATCGCCAACTGCTGCCCATCTTGTATGTCCGAGATGAAGTGGACCAGTTGGATTTGCGCTAATAAATTCCAGGTTAATTGATACGCCAGTTAATTTCTCGCCATGACCAAATTTTTTACCTGAAGCCAAGATGTTCGCAATCACGCCGCCTTGGCTGCTCTTTGCGAGAGTTATGTTTACAAAGCCTGGACCAGCAATTTCAACTGCAGCGATATCGGTACGAGCCTGCAAGCCTGCTTGAATAATTTCTGCAATCTTGCGCGGTGCTAGGCCAGATGCTTTAGTCAAGGCAAGAGCAATCGAAGTTGCGTAATCGCCATGATCGCGATTCTTGGGGCGATCCAAGGTTAGAGATGTTGGAATCTCACAATTCAATTGTGCCTGCGCATCGCGCAGAACCTGCAGAATTGCCGCGCTTATTTCATCCTGAATACTCAGGTTACTTTGCGCGGCGCTCATCTAGCGAAGTTTACAGGTTTAAGTGAGATTAAAGGCCCATCAAGTGTTCGATAGCTAATTGGTCGATTGTCTCGTATTGATATCCGCGAGCAGCCAAGCCATCTACATCAACGTTAACTGAAGTTAAATCCTTCCAACTTTCACCCTTTGAAAGAGTAGGAACTTCAAGTTCATTAATGCGAGATTCTTCCATCGCTGCTTTAACGCGAGGATCTGCACGGAATGCCAACGCACGTTCTTTAAGTGCAAGATAGGTGCGCATATTTGAAGTTGCTGACACCCAAACGCCACGATCATCTTCCGTACGTCCTGGCTTGTAATCAAAGTGCTTTGGACCGGCATATTTATAGCGCTCGAGCAGATCTACCAAGAAGAACGCTGATTTAAGATCCCCGTGGCCAAAAACCAAATCTTGGTCAAACTTTGGACCGTGTTGGCCATTTAGATCGATATGGAATAACTTTTTGTGGAATAGGGCTTGGGCGATTCCATGAACAAAGTTCAAGTTTGCCATCTGCTCGTGCCCAACTTCTGGATTTACGCCAACCATTTCTGGATGATCAAGTGAATTAATAAAGGCGAGTGCATGTCCAATAGTTGGTAGGAAAATATCGCCACGTGGCTCATTTGGTTTAGGTTCAATTGCGAATTTAATGTTGTAACCCTTGTCGATTACATATTGTCCAAGAATGTTAAAGCCTTCACGGTAACGCTCAAGGGCTACATATCCATCCTTAGCAGCATCTGACTCTGCACCTTCGCGTCCACCCCAACAAACATAAATTTCAGCGCCGAGCTCTGCGGCCAAATCAATATTGCGCATTACCTTTGAAATTGCGAAGCGGCGAATATCGCGCTCGTTCGCCGTAAGCGCACCATCTTTAAAGATTGGATGAGTAAATAGATTTGTTGTTGCCATCGGAACTTTCATTCCGGTATCTGCGAGCGCCTTTTTAAATCGCGCAATATGCGCGTTGCGATCAGAATCATTTGAGCCAAATGGAATTAAGTCATCATCGTGGAATGTCACACCATAGGCACCACGCTGCGCTAGTTCAGTAACGCTACGAACTGGATCAAGGGCGCCACGAGTTGCATCACCGAATGGGTCGCGCGCCTGCCAACCAACAGTCCAAAGACCAAATGTGAACTTATCTGCTGGGGTTGGTGTTAATGACATCTTGGCTCCCTGATTGGTTGAGTGGCTATTTGATTTCTAGACCTAATTTAATCTCAGTTTGGTGCTTTTGCCTAAGTTCCCTTAGCCTTCTCCCATCTCTCCAGCGGGAGTGGTGAAATGGCAGACACGCAAGTCTTAGGAACTTGTGTCTTCGGACGTGCGGGTTCAAGTCCCGCCTCCCGCACCAGTATTAACTGATGATTCCGCCAGATTTTATAGCGCGGCGATGACTCCTCGTAACTGCTCCGCATGGGCCTTGCTATGTCCAGCAGCGATTGAAACCAGATCCGCCAGAGTTATAACTCCGCGCTCGGCATGGACTGAGGTTCGGAGCCAATCACTTTCAGGAACGATTGTGAGAATATTCTTCGTCGCTTGAAAAATACCTTCAATCGCTGCGAGTGAAGCCAAGGGATCGCGCTTCGCATAATTGATTCGATCTGGATAGATATCTTCATTGAATGGGAAAATTTCAGGTGAATCTTCCGCCAAGTTATTTAGATACCTAGTTGCGAAATGTAAGTCGCCATCACACATGTGGTGCAGAATAAATGCCGCAGACCATTCGCCCGGAATCGGAACTTTCCCTAAATCTGCTACCGCAATACTTCGCGCAGTCGAAATAAAATCCTCGCCACACCTAATGAAATCGGCCAATAGCTCTTTTGAATTCTTTAGTGAGTCATTCATATGGTAATTCTAGGCGCACCATTGGCCTTTGGGCTAGGAAAATTGCTCATGGCACTTCACCCACCCCCTGTTATAGGCTTACCGAGTTGCTACAACCACTAGGGCTAAATAAAGCTAAGCAAGGAGTCAAAATGGCTGAGAATAGATTCCGTTCATGGGTCGGATTTAAGGAAGCAGCAACTCCTGTTCCAACCGAGAATGCCATCGAAAAAATTCGCCAACTCGAAGCGCAACTTGCCGACCTACGTTCTCGACGTGACATAACAAGTTTAAGTAAAGAAGAGTTTGAAATACTTGCTGGTGAAACTGCAATGAGTTTGATAAAAACTGCCCAGCAACGTGAATCTCGGGCGCGCACTGCTGCCGAGCAGTCTGCTGCAGATACTGCTCGAATTGCTAAGGAGCGCTTAGATTCTTCAGAATCAAAAGCTAAAGCTATTTTGCACCAGGCGGAATCTAGGGGTCGTAAATACATTGAAGCTGCAGAATCAGATGCTGCAGATCTTCGCGATAAAGCCGCCCGTCAAGCTGAACAATTATTAGCTGAAGCCAAGCGTGAAGCCTCCGCACTCGCAAACTTTGCAAAGCGCGAGGGTGAAAAAATAGTTTTTGAAGCAACACGAGATGTTGGTGAATTTAGATCTTGGCTAACAAGTGCAATCTCTGAATCTGAGCGGCTATATCGAGTTCAAACCCAATCTCTTACCGCAGCCGAACATGCAATTAGTGAGACCAAGGGCAGACTTAAGCAGGCTTTTGAGCGACTTGCGGCTCTACAAGGAGATATCGACGCGAATATAGATGAGAACAATCACCCAGTTGAAAAAACTTTTATTCGTAAAGGCGCACAAGTAACAGAAAGTCCAGCGACTAAAACCGCAAAGAAAGTTTCCAAGAAGAACGAAACTAAAAAACGTAAGTAGAAACGATGCAGCGCGCATCATTTACAACTAGCCACATTCCTGCAATTGACGGGTTACGTGCGCTTGCTGTCACGGCTGTTGTTCTGTACCACTTAGGAATTGATTGGATACCCGGCGGCTTTCTTGGGGTTGATTTATTCTTTGTAATCTCTGGATACGTTATTACGAGATTGATTCTCGACTCTATCGAGAGCGCTAATGGCTTAGATATCAAAGAGTTTTACCTGGCACGCGTGCGCAGATTGCTCCCAGGATTATTGGTTCTGTTAATCGTTACCTCGATAGCGATGGCATTCTTTGCGCCAGATTCCGTTCGCCGCTTCGTAACTGATGTGCCATATGTGCTTACTGGAACCAATAACTGGCATCTCGTTACGCTGCACCAAGATTACTTTCAGGCAATTGGCCGGCCGCCACTTCTTCAGCACACCTGGTCTCTCGCTGTGGAATTTCAATTTTATTTAATCTGGCCAGTAGTTCTTCTCTTTATTTGGCGCAGATTTGGGAAGCGAGTCGTACGTAGAGCCGCCTTACTAATTGCGACCTTCTCCGGAACCGCGTTATTCCTCTTCTCATTACAAGCCGATAATGCAACGGCAGGGCGCATTAGCCATATCTACTTCGGAACCGATACCCACAGCCTTGGTCTATTTCT
The DNA here is from genome assembly GCA_009705075.1 of Actinomycetota bacterium. Classification (GTDB taxonomy): domain Bacteria; phylum Actinomycetota; class Actinomycetes; order Nanopelagicales; family Nanopelagicaceae; genus AAA044-D11. The sequence goes on along the minus strand of WLCY01000024.1, from coordinate 2,427 downwards.
TGGATCAGCACTTGCGGTTAGTTGGATTCCAAGAAATCTGACTCCCAATATTGCACAACGGGCGCAAGATTTCATCGATGGCATAGGAGTATTTGGGTTTATCGGCCTGTTATGTATCTTTCTATTTATTGATGAGACAAATGCAACGCTCTATCAAATAGCTTTCCCTCTTGCAGGATTATTTGGCTGTGCAACTATTGTTTCGATTGTTCATCCTGCTTCACGATTTTCACCCATACTTTGCAGGAAAATCTTTCTCTGGATTGGTCAGAGATCCTACGGAATCTATCTATGGCATTGGGTTGTCTTTCAAATCACCCGACCTGGCGTTGATTTAACTGGTTCCCTGCTGGCTTTAAATATTGCACGAATTCTTCTGGTTTTAATTCTTGCCGATATCTCACTAAGAGCAATAGAAATTCCAATCCGTAAAGGAATAGTTCAAAACTGGTTTAGAGGAATGAAATATCGCACCAAGATTATGAGAAAAAGACAGCAGATATTTGTTACGGCAGTTACTGCCTTTGTTTTAGTTGTTACCGGCAGTTCAATTGCAGTTGCCTGGCAGCGAGACCAATCAATTGTTGTTGAAGTGAAACCAGAGCTTGAGTTACCTGAAACCGCGATCGTTTCAAATTCCAACGGGCTTTGGGTTACAGGTGATTCGGTGATTCTTGGGATCAGAAATAAATTGGCAGCGAAGCAGGATATTTCAATAATCAACGCCCGAGTTGGCCGACAGATTCAGGAGCTAATCACTGCAGTAAAAGAGGATAAGCCGAAGGCCAAAAACTCAAGAGTTGTTCTTAATGTTGGTAACAATAATGCGGTATCTCGTGAGGATATGGTCGAATTGATGGAGCTACTAAAAGAGCAACCAAAGATAATCGTGGTTAACTCAGCTGTTCCGAGAACTTGGCGAACTGGAAATAATAAAATTATTCGAGAAGTAGTTGCTAATTACCCCAATGCAGTTCTCATTGACTGGGAGCAGATAGCAGAAAACCACCCGGAGTTTTTCGCTCCGGATGGCGTCCACTTAATTGAAGCAGGAAGTGATGTTTACGTTGCATCAATTCTTGATGCGTTAAACGTAAATTAAATACTTAAGCGTATTGGCCTGGAAGTCCGAAAACTTTTCCGCCATCAACAGTGCCATCATCTAGAACTGAAGAAACTCTAAATGAACACCAACCGGTCGTATCGCCTTTTGTAACATCAAGTGAGAATTGATTTGCTGGAACTGTTGAAATCAATTTCCAAGTGCCACCATTTGAACGTATCTCGACGTTGTAGTTTGCTACTGATGCACCATTTGCAGGAGCCTTCCAGAAAATAGTTGCACCTGTAGCTGTGTATTGCGCAACGATTCCAACTGGCTCGCTACCACCTTGATCTACAACAGTTCCTTCTGCTGCTGACTCTTCAGTAGTAGCTTCCGCTGTTGGCTCTGCTGACTCTTCGGTGGTCATTCCTTGTGATGCTTGAGCAGAGGCAGTTGCCTCTGGAGCAGCTTCTTCGGTCTTAGTTGAACCATTGCGAGAAACTACAAGAAGCGCAATTAGAACCACGGCAATTACTACTGCAGTTACTACTCGCTTTGAGGATGTTGAAGAAGCTGAAGAAGTTGAATAGCTAGAAGATGCGGGAACACTTGCGCCTGGTGTCTTAGCAGGGCGATTTGTAACTGATGAACTCTGAAAAGTAGGGCGGATTGTTGATTTAGGAACTTCAGGAACTACAAAAGTTGAAGAGGACTTCTTAACAGCCTTCTTTGCAGAAGTTTTCTTAACGGCAGATTTCTTAACTGCCTTCTTTCCGGTTTTTTTAACAGCAGATTTCTTAACTGCCTTCTTTGCAGAAGTTTTCTTTGCAGTTTTTTTAACTGCAGATTTCTTAACTGCCTTCTTTGCAGAAGTTTTCTTTGCGGTTTTTTTAACTGCCACGGTTGTGCTCCTTGTTTTGTATTTGAAAACTAGCTTTGAAACTCAATAGTGAAAGGATACCTCAGGGCCCAATAAAACCATTAAAAGCTAGAGTAATTCCTTTATGCGTGGTGCTATTGCCCTAAGTGCAATTCCGCGGTGACTGATCTTGTCTTTCTCGCCATGCGCAAATTCGCCTAGCGTTAACTGCTGGCCCGCAGGCTGGAAGATTGGGTCATACCCAAAACCTGCAGTTCCTCGGGGTTGAAGAGTTATGAAGCCAGCTAATTCTCCACGCTCCATCACCTCTAAATTTTCAGATTTATGTCCTGCCGGGAACACCAGAGCAACTTCGCAGACAAAATGAGCACTTCGCTGTTCCTCTTCAACACCAATGAGTTGGGATAAAACTTTGGTGATATTCGCTAAATCATCGCCATGATTGCCCGCCCATCTGGCCGAGAAGATTCCAGGATCACCATTTAGATAATCAATACATAGC
>WLCY01000023.1 GCA_009705075.1 Actinomycetota bacterium | reverse complement strand
ATCATCCAACCAAGTTGACCGCTGATCCAATAATGCGAATGAATGATGTCGTAATAATTATCTGGTTTACCGTTTTGATGTTCCATGAATGCATGAGTTAGCGCACTGATCTGGGATGGCAGCTCTTCTTTTGTTAGTGCTCCAATTGGGCCAGCCTCTAAGTGATGAACGGTCACGCCTTTAGAAATTTCAACTGCATCCGCTAGACCTGTCTTATCGGCACGGGTAAAAATATCTACTTCAACCCCAGCGTTTGCCATCTTGATTGAATTTTCGATTACATAAATATTCATGCCACCGGCATCACCAACACCCGCTTGTTCGAGGGGTGAAGTGTGCACCATTAAGGTCGCAATACGGCTCTTCATTTAAAGGACCGCCCGCATTCCACCAACAATATTTGCGCCACCATATACGTTGAACGCTTCTTCGGTTGTGGTAATTCCCCATTCAAGAAGTGCAGCATGCATGATTGCACCAAATGCTCGCCAAGAACCATCGCTAATCTTGAAAACTAAAGTGCGACCATCAGAGAGAGATGCAACTTCAACAGCTTCTGCGCCCTCTTTCATGAAGAGACCAGGAACGCTCTGCATTGTTCGAGTTGTTAAACGACCAGGCCCAGCAACCATCTCTGGAAAAGCACGAGTTGCGTTCATAACTTCAAGATGCACATGATCATTGGAAATAGTTATCTCATGGATTGCCTTTGCAAGTTCGCGGGTTGTCATCGCAAATAGCGGCGCACCGCAGCCGTCGAAAGTCTTATTAGCAACCGTAGTAGATGCAAGTGCTTCAATCTCATTTAAAACCGCAACTTGTAGCGGATGATCAGCGTTCAAGTAAGTTTTGATATCCCAACCATTGGCAACACATGTTGCAAGCATTCCGGCATGCTTTCCAGAACAGTTCATCGCAAGACGAGTTGCAGCTTTTTCACCCCATGCAATTCTTTCGGCTTCACCGAGTGGTTTATCAAATGCACATTGCAGATCACTCTCATTTAGCCCAACGCTAGACAAAATTTCCAACACCGCATCTTGGTGCATCTTTGCCCCTGAATGACTTGATGCAACAAGAGCCAACAAGCGCGGTTCAAGTTTTAAACCACTTCTTACCATTGCACTTGCCTGCATGCACTTAACGGTTGATCTTGGAAAGATCGGCATATCAACTGAGCCTTTAATTTTATAAACAGTGCCGTCGGCATTTAACATAATCAAATGTCCAGTATGAATTGACTCGACTAAACCATTTCTAGTTAATTCTGCTAATACTTCTCCGCGGAAATCAGCGCTCAACTTTATTCGCCAACCTGTCGTTCTAGGCTTGACCAAATATGAGCCTGCAAAGTCTGTCCTTCTGCTGCCATGTCATACGCAAAAAATAATTGGCCTTCTACTAAGCCATAGAGGCGTTGCCCTGCAGTAACAATTTTTGCTGAAGGAGCTGAATAACCTTGATCCATTACTATTTGAATTTTTGGTCCGTCATGCACGCCAACCCAACCTTCAGAAATTCCAGTGTTGTGTGAAAGAACAACTTCGAGAGTTTTATTCTCCTTGGGACGCCAGAATCCAACTTCGGATGCTCCTGGTCGCAAGATTTCATTCTGCTCATTAATAATCCAAGAACGTGAAAAATAATTTAAGAACGGCCGGCCATCATGATTGAAAGTAACTTCTTGGGCGAATTGAAAGGGTTCGATTCCCGGATATTCACCAGATCCTTTGCCGCGCCAAGTTCCGATAAGCCAGGCCAGCGGATAACAATCCGGATGCACTCCTTCAGGAATTTCAAATGCCATCTTGTGATTCGCCCTTCCAAGATCTAATTGCGCCACGGACTCCGATTACAAATAAAAAGAATCCAATACCCGCTGTGACCGCAATTAGTAGAACGGTTGTCACGGTCTCCATTACCCAAGCGTAATGCCATCTGCGAGTAGAGTCCCTCCCATGATTAATACTCATTCAAGTGTGAAGCTTGTAGTAAAAGTCATGGCCGGGGCGAACGATCCCGAGCGCTGCGCGCAAGCATTTACCGTCGCATCAACTGCCCTTGCTAGTGGCGCAGAGGTTTCACTCTGGCTTACTGGCGAAGCTGCTTGGTTTGCACTTCCTGGAAAATGTGAAGAGTTCGAATTGCCGCACTCTGCAAAGTTGGCCGATCTGCGAGATGCATTATTAGCTGGCGGAAAGATAACTTTATGTACCCAGTGCGCCGTCCGCCGGGGAATTAATGAGGGCGATCAAATTTCTGGAATTGTTATTGCTGGTGCAGCAAGTTTCGTTGAAGAAATTCTGCAACCAAATGTGCAGGCTCTAGTTTATTAATTAAATAGTTCTTGTGTTGCACTTACTCCAGAGCTGATCAAGGTTGCATCTAGAGGAACGTTACGTTTTAAGACTGCGAGTGCAATTGGTCCGAGTTCGTAATGTCTGGCAATGCTTCCAATAAATCCAACTTCTTTGCCATCAAATTCAACTTTCGCACCGTGCTCTGGCATTACAACCATTGATCCATCAAGGTGTAGAAGAGTTAGGCGACGCGGTGGTTGGCCTAAGTTAAATACTTTCGCAACCGTCTCTTGCCCTGGATAACAACCCTTCTTCATATGAACAGCGTTATTTAAAAATCCCAATTCATTTGGAATTGATTTATGATCTGTCTCAAAGAGAATTCGTGCACGCCCTGCTGCAACTCGCTCTGCTTCAAGAGCCCAAGTTCCAACTTGTAAATAATTCTGGTTGAACGCCGACTTTGTATCTTCAAGCTCATCATGTGTAACAAGAGCGTATGGTCCACCAATTGCATCTGCGGTTCCTGGTGCACGCAACACTGCATATTCATTTGATCGATCTGCAATCTCCACGCGCAACATAAATTTCATTTTTTCCAAGAAAGCAATGAGCTCTGCCGTTTTTTCACTCTCGGTGTGCAACCAAGTTGTGGTGCCGTCATCAACTAAATAAAACTGATGTGTGATGTGCCCACTTGAATCAAGTATTAGTGAACTTACCCATAGCCCTGGATTTAAGTTTTCAATATCTTGAGTTGTAATTGAATGCAACCAACTTAAACGATCGGGACCTTTGACTGAGACTATGCCGCGATGTGAAAGATCTGCCCAAGCAGTTCCTGCAGCAAGTGCGCGTTGTTCCTGATTTGGTTCACCAAAGTGCCAGATAGCACCAGCATCGGGGCCCGCTTCAACCAATACGGCAGTCATAAGGGTTAAGAGTTTACGGCTTGTTGAAGCAAGTCTCGCAACGACCGGCAATTGCCAGGTGTGCGAGGTCAGTATGAAAGCCATAGCCATCGAGCAGCGACTGGGTAAAGGAAGCTGTAGCGTCGATTGGAACTTCAATTATTGTTCCGCAATTCTCGCAATTTAGATGTGCATGGATCTCTTCATCAGATGCGTGATAGCGGACGCCACCATGTCCAAGGTGTGAATGCTGAACTAAACCGACGTTCTCTAACGTTTCTAAGTTGCGGTAAACCGTTGAAAGATTAATTCCAGGATGCGTTAACTTTACTTTTTCAGCGACTTCTTCCGGCGTAGCATGTTCAAGTTCGCGGACTGCGGCTAAAACTAATTCGCGCTGCGGCGTTAAACGTAAACCTTTATCGCGCAATTCATGTTTTTCGGCCATGGTTAAAGTCTAACTCGGCAAATCAAATATGAATAACTAAATCGATGGGAGTTCCTAGTTGCCCTTGAACTTTAACTTCCTCGCGCGCCCCGTGGGCCAGAACTACAACAGTCCATGAACCAGGGGCGGCAAAGAATCTAAATTGTCCTTCTAGATTAGTTGGAACTTCTGCGGTGAATTCTCCAGTTGAATCGAGGAGCCGAACATATGCATTATCAACCGGTGAACCATTTGGAACACCATCACTAACGCCACCACGGAGAACGACTCCTTGAATCACAGTCTGATTTGCAAGATCGACGCCTGCTAAATCAGGACCACCAGGTGTTGCACCACAGGTACGCAACTTATGCGCCGACTGCTACTGGTACACCAACGAGTGAACCGTATTCAGTCCATGAACCGTCGTAATTTGTAACATTTTGTAGATCAAGAAGTTCGTGCAAAACGAACCAAGAGAAAGCAGAGCGCTCACCAATTCGGCAATAAGCGATTGTTTCCTTTGCGAAATCTACGCCGGCAGCTTTGTAGAGTTCTGAAAGTTCTTCATTTGACTTGAATGTTCCATCTTCATTCGCTGCTTTAGACCACGGAATATTCTTCGCACCAGGAATGTGTCCCTTAATTTGGCCACCTTCTTGAGGTAGATGAGCAGGTGCTGCAAGTTCGCCAGAAAATTCTGCAGGCGAACGAACATCAACAATATTCTTGACGCCGATTGATGCGATAACTTGGTCGCGAAAAGCACGAATTGAATTATCGCGATCCTTTGCCACATAACGCGAAGCAGTACGGGCCGGAACTTGCGTTACTAGAGGCAGACCCTTTAGCTCCCAAAGCTTGCGGCCGCCATCAATTAAGCGGACATCTTGGTGGCCGTAGATCTTGAAATACCAGAATGCATAAGTTGCAAACCAGTTGTTGTTGCCGCCGTAGAGAACGACTGTTGAGTCATTGGAAATTCCGCTCTTCGAAAGTAATGCTTCGAACTTCTCCTTTGAAATAAGGTCTCGGATCAAACCATCTTGCAAATCTTCGCGCCAATGGAAAGTGATTGCACCTTCGATATGGCCCTTCTCATAAAGTGTGGTGTCTTCATCCACTTCAACAAAAACAACGTTCGCATTAGATAGGTTCTCTTGAACCCATTCGGTTGAAACTAAAGATGTTGCACGTGACATTTTTCTCTCCTATTTTCGCTATTAAATGGTTATTTTTTGAAGATACGAACTGCGATTAAGTAAATCTCGCAGCCTAAACAGAAATTAAATACGGCATTCAAAAATGCCGCAGCAAGTGCGAAGCCCACTGCAACAGTGAAGAGGGCAGGTATTGATAGAAGCGATCCAGCAAGCGCTACGATCGCAAAAACTAATCCAACGCTCTGTGCGAATTGTGGTGGACGGGCATCTTCTGTTGGTACTTCGCCCTTTAACTTTGGTTTTACAAACTTTTTATATAGAAATGCGTAGGGCGTCTTTGCTGGACCAGCAAAAGCACCAATCGCAAAGACGACCAATTGAAGTGCAATCAAAGCTGCAGATTGGGTGACGAGTGCAGCGGCTAAAACTAAAGTCGTAATTGCAGCCGAGAACCTTGGTCCGCGGGCATCAATTAACTTTGCTTTTGTTGTGGAACTGGTTTGATTTATAACTGCCATTTTATTTCCTCTGCTCTAAGTCGAATAATTTGTAAAACGAAAAACTTGTTGTTGCGTTTTTAGTTAATTACATTCGACACAAAGAACCGACAAGGCGGCCAAAATCAATATGGCGACGCTTTGTTAAAAATACTGGTTCAAATTTAAGCACCTGCGAATTCTAAGTAATGCAAAGTGAAAACACTAATTGCGAAAGATTTGCACTTACCTAATTGCGTTAACAGCATCGAGTACTTGGGAGCGCTTTGGTGTTCCCATTGCGCGACCAACTTCAACGCCATCACTATTCAAAAAGAGCGTGGTTGGGGTTGATCGGATATCTATTTTGCGGACCAATTCCAGATTCGACTCGGCATCGATATGGGCGTACCGCACATCGGGCATCGTCTTAACCATGTCCTCTAGCAGGGCTTTAGTGGCTCGACATGGCGAGCAGAAGGCCGATGAGAACTGCACCATAGTGACGCGAGAGCCCAGTTCAACACCGATTACTGCCGCATCTAGCTTCGGTCCATTGACTGTCTTCTTCTTGCGAAACTCACCCCGGCTGCGGGTGTACCAAACCCCGAATGCAATGGCCAAGACCAGCACAACGACGAGTGGAGTCAGAGAATTCACATGGGTATTCTTACACCTCTTATGGCAAGAATTCTCCTACTGACTAACACACTCGGCGCTAGCGCTGAAGTGCTACCAAGTCTTGCCCTACTACAACATCAAGTACGAATCCTTCCAGCCGAAGCATCAGTACTTGTAGATGTCCCAGAAGTTGATTGCATCCTTCTAGATGCTCGTCGTGATCTACCAAGTGCGAAAGCGCTAAATAAATTGCTGCAATCCATCGGTGTTGATTGCCCAATTATCACAATCGCAACTGAAGGCGCACTATCTGCAATGAATGCAGATTGGGGATTTAACGATGTGATTCTTGATACCGCTGGCCCTGCTGAAATCGAAGCGCGTATCCGGATTGCTATTGGCCGCATTGAAGCCGATAACTTTGCAAACGATCCATCATCTCGTGAAATTCGTACTGGTGAAATTGTCATTGATGAGAATTCTTACACTGCAAAGATTAAAGGTCGCTCACTGGATCTAACATTTAAAGAGTTTGAACTAATTAAATTCTTGGCCCAACATCCCGGTCGCGTCTTTACTCGTGCCCAGTTGCTTCAAGAAATTTGGGGATACGACTACTTTGGTGGAACTCGTACCGTTGATGTTCACATTCGTCGCCTACGTTCAAAGCTTGGCCCAGAGCACGAAGCAATTGTTGGCACAGTTCGAAATGTTGGATATCGCTTCACACTTCCAAGTGCTGGCAAAGAGGCTTCTGTTAACGAACACATCTAAGTAAATGCGCCACATCTTAAAGTTACATCGCTCACTGCTCGAAACAATTCCACCAATTCCAAGTAGTTTTGAGATCGCATCTTTCATCCCTTCAATTCAAAAAGAAGAGTGGCTTGCGCTCAACAATAAAATTTTTGAGAAGCATCCAGATCAAGGAAATTGGGTCATGGCCGACCTCGAGAATCGGATGAAGGAAAGCTGGTTTGATCCCGAAGGATTCTTTATCGCGTTGAGCAATAAGAAAATAGTTGGCTTCTGTTGGACCAAAATTCACCATGATTTTGTTAACCAAGATCCAATTGGCGAAATTTATGTAATCGGTGTTGATCCAGATGATAAAGAAAAGGGTCTGGGTAAAGCTCTTGCAATCACTGGTCTTGAATACTTAGCGAAGAAAAATTTAAAGCAGGCGATGTTGTATGTCGATGCCGACAATGGCCCTGCGCTGGCGATGTATCAGGGCTTAGGCTTTAACTAGCTCTTCACACATTTTTCTAAAGGCAGCAGTATGAGCATCAACATCGGCCTCAGAAGTCTCTGGTGACATCAGAGCCATATTGTGAAATGGCGTTATTAAAAAACCATCATTCAACATCCGCAGATGAATGTATTGCTCTAATTCAAAGTCTCCGGCATCTGCCGCTTCCTTGCCGGTTTTAGGCGCAGATGCTTGAAAAAGATATTCACCGCGTGCACCAAGCCTTGAGCAATACCAAGGCAGATCAAACTCTGAAATCGCGGCATCAACACCATCTGACCATTTAGTTCCAAGTGAGACCATTTTTTCAAATGCAGCCGGAGTTAAAACTTTTGTAAGCGTCGCCCGCATTGCTGCAAGGCTCATTGAATTTCCCGCCAAGGTAGAGCCAATTCCGCCGGT
>WLCY01000022.1 GCA_009705075.1 Actinomycetota bacterium | reverse complement strand
GTGGAACTAATAAGTTAACATCGCCCGCGCCAAGTGTGATTATTAAATCCCCTGGTTCTGCCTTAGCTACCGCAGCATTCACAACATCTATCATCGAAGGCTCAAAGCAGACCTTGGAGTCAGACATTGCATTTGCAATTAGTACTGATGAGACTCCAGGTATTGCGGCCTCACTTGCGGCATAAACTTCCAATAAATAGAGCTGATCTGCGAGGTCTAAAACTTCGGCAAATTCTGCGACAAACATTGCAGTTCGTGAGTAACGATGTGGTTGAAAGATGACTATTACTTTTCCATTTCCAGCAAAGCGTTTGGCGGTTTCAAGTGTCACCCGAACTTCGGTCGGATGGTGACCATAATCATCAATAACCGTCACGCCCCCGACGGTTCCCTTATTTTCAAATCTACGTTTTGCACCACTAAAGCTGGAAAGACCAGCTAATAAATCGGCGGAGGTGGCCCCTAGATTTAAGCCGGCCGCAAGCGCTGCGGTAGCGTTTTCTATATTGTGCTTACCTGGGATAGATAAAGAAAGTTCACCGAGCACCTTGCCCAACTTGGTAATTCGAGCGCGCGAAGAAGTTGGTTGCAAAGAAATATGAGAGATTGAGATGTCAGCGCTCTCGCCATAAGAGGTAATTTCAATATCTTTCCGCGAAATTTGAGTTAAGAGATGTTGCACGCCTGGACTATCTACTCCTGCAATTAGAAACCCACCTGGTTGTATTGAGTCTACAAAATCGAGAAAGATTGCATTGACTGACTCGATATCGGGAAAGTGGTCAACATGGTCAAGTTCGATATTTGTAATGATTGCGCCAAATGGCTTATAGGCCAGAAATGAACCATCAGATTCATCGGCTTCCGCGATAAAAACTTCGCCCGAACCTAAATGAGCATTGATCCCACCACGATTAATCATTCCTCCAATTGAAAATGAAGGATCCAGTCCTGCCTGTTGCAGTGCAACTGTAAGCATTGAAGTTGTAGTGGTTTTTCCATGCGTTCCCGCAATCGCCACCGATTTAGATTCTGACATCAGAAGTGCAAGAGCTTGAGCGCGAGTTAGAATTTCTAGCCCGGCGCTCTTCGCCTTGAGAAGTTCAGGATTATTTCCATCAATTGCACTTGAAACTACCAAGACATCTGCATTGCCAACATTGCTTGCGTCATGTCCAATAAAAATCTGAGCACCGAGCGTTTCAAGACCAGCTAATACCGCGGACTCCTTCGCATCAGATCCCGAAACTGAAACACCACGGGCCAACATTATTCGGGCAATTCCACTCATTCCTGCGCCACCAAGCCCGATGAAGTGAATGCGTTTAGCGCCTAGCTCCGAAAGTTTCATCGCTCTCCACCTACTAAATGGCCAAGAATAATCTCGCCGATTATTTCTGCGGCTGGCTTACTGGAAATTGGAATTCGCTTCTGGTTCCAATCCTCCGCTTGGCTCATTAGATTATCAATATTAGAACTTAGCCATGAGGCTGAGAATTCAGAATTCAGACACAATTTTGCGCAACCCTTATCGATTAAATCGCTGGCATTGGCAACTTGCTCTCCATTACCAACTGGAAGCGGAACAATGATGGCAAATGCGTTTGCGGCGGCGATCTCTGCGCAAGTTACAGCGCCGCCCCGCGAAATGATTAAATCACTTGCGATATATAACTCTGCCATATTTGAAATATATGGGAGTGGAAAATATCCAGGCGCACTTTTGGGAAGTTGGTTTCCTCGGCCAACTCCATGAATTATGTTGAAATTTCGCTGAAGCAAATCCGGCAGCGCTTGCTCAATTACCTTGTTAATCGATTGCGCTCCAAGTGAACCACCGAATATGAAAATCGTTCGTTTGCCCCGATCTAATCCCAAACTTCTATATGTTGAATCCCAAATTACCGAGCGCTCTGACTTACCCATCGCTCCAATCTCGAAAATTTGCTCACGTATCGGCATTCCGACCAACTTGGCCGACTTCCAGTCTCCGCCATAATCTGATGTGCTTTTGAATGCAGTGAGTGTTTCGGTCGCAAACTTCGCTCCCAATTTGTTTGCCCAGCCAGGAATTGCATTTGCTTCATGAATAATTAGTGGTACTCGAGAGAGCTTTGCCGCTAAGTAAGCTGGCGCACTTACATAGCCACCAAACCCAACTACCAAATCAGCGCTCCTGATGATTCGCGTTGCCTGAACTACGGCAATTCCAAATCGAAACGGCCAAAATAAGATAGAGAACTCTATTTTGCGCGGCATTGGAACTTTTAGGATTCGATGTAGTTTTAATCCTGCAAGTGGAACAAGTTCGTTTTCGATACCACTCTTCGTTCCAATGAATTCACAAGTAATGTTCTCGCTCTTCTCATTCTTGGTTAGCAACCAGTTGCCAACCGCCAGAGCTGGCTCTACATGGCCCGCGGTACCGCCACCGACTAATAAGACTCTAAACATTAAAGTTTCGATTCATCGCTTTGCTGCCTTGCGGGCAACTCTTGCCGCCTTAAAGTCTGGCTCTCTACTGGCAACATTTAACACAAATGAGAGCGCTAAACAATTAGCAACAAGCGAGGACCCGCCGTAGGAAATGAATGGCAGGGTAACTCCAATTACTGGAACTATACCAACGTCGGTCATCAAGTTAACTAAGACTTGAAGAATTAGCCAGCAACCAATTCCAGTGACCACATACTTTTGGAAGAGATCTTTTGTGCTAATTGCAACTCGGAAAATCGCGTAGATTAATATCGCAAAGAGAAAGACCACAGTTAGAGTTCCGAGAAGTCCAAGTTCTTCACCAATTACTGAGAAAATAAAATCGGTGTGAGCTTCAGCAAGATTCGCCCACTTCTGTTTGCTGGCTCCAATGCCAACTCCAAAAAGTCCACCACTGGCTAAACTCATTAAACTGTGCGCTGGTTGCCACCCTGCTAATTTATAAACCTCTGGGGCAAATGGATCAATTACCGCCTTAAACCTCTTTAGCCGCGCAGGTTGTGTAACCGCAAGTGCCAGCCCGCCAAGTGCAAATAGCGTTGTAATCGAGAAGAGAATCTTTAAATCTATTCCGGAGATAAAGAGCATTCCAAAGACAATCCCAGCGATGATAACTGCTGTACCCAAATCATGACCGAGAAGAATTAGGAAGAGAAAAACCACAGTTCCTACGGAAACCATTCCAATGGCGCTCGATTTAACCCCTCTGGCTTTTCGCTCTAAATGTTTACGAAGTTGGAGAGCGCAATAAAGAATTAGCGCCAGTTTCGCAAACTCACTTGGCTGTAGCGTGAATGGCCCGATCGGAATCCAGTTCCGGTTTCCATTTACATTTACACCAAAAATAATTGGAAGAATTAGTGCAACGATTCCAAAGGGAAGAGCAATTCGAGCCAGACTCTCCCATATTGAGAGTTTCATTCTCATCGTCACTAAGCAAACACCGATTCCAACAGCTAGAAAGAGAAGTTGCTTGAGAAAGATTGCGTAGGTGTTTCCACTTTCAGCTAATGATGTAACCGATGAAGCTGATAAGACCATGACAAGTCCCAGTCCCGCAAGTGCGCCGGCGCTTCCTAGAATCATTAAATATGAGGCTGTAGGTTTCGAAAGAAAATTGGAATAAACCTGACGCTGAACCTTCAACCGCTTCTTCATTTTCCTACCAACCTTGAGACTGAGGCTTTAAACAAATTTCCGCGTTCGGCATATGAAGCGAATTGATCCATCGAGGCACATGCTGGAGCAAGGAGAACCGTATCCCCCGCTGAAGCAATCTCCAGCGCGCAGGAAACGACTTGATCCATAAGTTCTTCAGCACCGCTAGTACCAGTGATTCTATGGAGTTGAACTTCTGGCGCATGCTTGGAAAGCGCAGTTGCAATTAGCTCGCCATCTTTACCAATGATAATTGCCGCTTTGATTCGCGAACTTGTTCTCTGAATTAGTTCATCCATCTTTGCTCCCTTGGCCAAGCCACCTGCAATCCAGATATTTGAAAGATGTGAGAGCAGGGCCGCACTAGCCGCATGTGGGTTGGTTGCCTTTGAATCGTTAATCCAGTTAATTCCATCTTTACTTAAAATCGTCTCCAAGCGATGTTTATCCAATGTAAAGCTAGCGATACCTGCTTTGACAAGCGGATGGGCGATACCAATCGATAACGCCAAACCTGCTGCGGCCATAGCATTTGAAACATTGTGAGGAACAGCTGGACGGACATCAGTTAATTCAGCAATAACTTCTGCTGAATCTGCGGAATTCACAAATGCACGATCGATCAGCAACTCCTCGACCAACCCAATTTCGCCAGGCTGGGGCGTTGCAAGTCCAAAGAAAATTTTCCGACCATTCCAACTAGCACTACGCAATACCACCTCTGGGTCACCAAGATTTAAGATTGCAACGGTTGATTGTGAAAGGAGTTTCAGCTTTGCATCAGCGTATTCGGTAAATGATCCATGCCAATCTATGTGGTCCTCGGCAATGTTTAGTATCGCTACTGCAGAATATTCTGGCAGTGAACTCCACGCGATTTGGAAAGAGGAAAGCTCTAAGGCTAAAACCTTAAATTTATTCTCACTTGTTACCGCTTCGACTACGGTCGTTCCAACATTTCCGCAGGCTATTCCGGAAACCCCTGCCGAAATCAAGATTGATTCGAGCATTTGTACCGTTGTAGTTTTGCCGTTAGTGCCAGTGAGCGCCAACCATTTCTGCTCTGGATTCAACTCTGACTTAAGCATCCAAGCGAAATCAAGTTCACTAATCACTTCAATACCTTTGGAGAGTAGGTTCATGATAATTTGGTGATCTTTTCGCCAACCCGGCGAAACAACTGCAAGATCAAAGAGAATGTCGTCTGGCACGCTATCGAAAACTTCTATCCCATCTAAGTTCTGAATTTTTTCATCTACGATGAGAAAATTTGCGTCAATGCTTTCAAGGAACCTTGCAACAGATTTACCAGTGGTGCCCGCACCGATAATCAAAATCTTCTTACTTTTAAGCTCGGCGATGTATGACATTATTGTGAGACAACCCATTGCCCGTAGAAGAGACCAAGGCCTGCGGCCACTCCCATGCCAGCCAAGATCCAGAATCTAATAACAATTGTCACTTCACCCCAGCCCATCAATTCAAAATGATGTTGAAGCGGCGCCATCTTAAATACTCGTTTACCACCTGAAATTTTGAAATATCCTGTTTGAATGATTACCGAAAGCGTAATCAGAACAAATAGCGCGCCCAAAGCACCGAGGAGCGCTTCAACCCGCAGAACTATTGCAATCCCGGAGATCGCACCACCAAGTGCAAGTGATCCAACATCACCCATAAATATTTTTGCTGGTGCGGCATTCCACCAGAGGAAGCCAGCGCAAGCACCGGCAAGTGAAGCGGATAGAACAGCGATATCGAGTGGATCTCGGACGTTGTAACACTGTGGGACATTTATAACAGCGCAGCTTTGACCAAATTCCCAAACTCCAATTACTACGAAAGAAAAGAAGGTCATAATTGCCGCACCTGATGCGAGACCGTCAAGACCGTCAGTTAAATTCACTCCATTTGAGCTTCCAAGTACTAAAAAGATTACCCAAATAACTACAAATACCATTCCAAGTTTGAGTGAGGTATCTCGAACTCCAGAAAAATAATAGGAAATCGGCGTTAATCCAGAGCCATCTTTAAAATGTAACCCTGCGAAGGCGAATGCTGTTGCAAATATTGCTTGCCCAAAAAGTTTTTGCTTTGCAGTAAGTCCCTGAGATTGCTTCCGAGAAATCTTTAGCCAATCGTCCAAGAGGCCAATTAATCCGAGCCCAACAATTAAACCCATAACCAGCATTGCGGATGCAGTGATTCCCACGCCAGTCACTAAATGGCTCGCGAAGTACGAAACTACTGTGGAAAAAATGAGGACAATTCCGCCCATGGTGGGAGTTCCGCGCTTAACGTGATGGGACTTAGGACCATCGTCACGAATCATCTGCCCAAAGCCGCGCTTTGAAAGCGCCCGGATTAGTACTGGAGTAAAAATAAAACTCAGCAGAAGTGAGAACGCGCCGGCAAAAACTATTCCCTTCATCGCTCCACCTCTTTGGATTCTGGAAGTTGAGCCAATTTTTCATTAAACATTTCAGCAAGCAAGTTAAACTCTTCGGCCCGTGACGCTTTTAGTAAGAGGACATCACCTGGTGCAAAATGATCTACCATCGAAAGTGCCTCCGACTTACTTTCGAAGTAATGCACTGCACTTTCACCTCCACCATTAATTGCTGAAATATCTCTCAGATAGGCCTTCGTACCAATAGCTACTAAGTGATCTATGCCAATTTCAGTGACGAGTCTGCCAATTGCAGCGTGTTCATCGTCGGATGACTCGCCGAGTTCATGCATCTTGCCCAAGAAAGCCCAACTAACCCCGCCAGTTTCCTGTGAAATTAAGGCGAGAGTTCGAAGTGCGGCTGAAGTGCTCTCTGGATTGGAATTGTAGGAATCATTAATGATTGTTATCTCGGCAATTTCACTAATTTCCATTCGCCATTTACTAGAAACCTCAGCCGTTGAAAGCGCCGCGGAAATTGTGTCAATGGGAATATCTAGAGAAGTTGCGACTGCAGCAGCAGCCAAAGCGTTAGGTATTTGATGAAGTCCAAGTAATTGCAGACTGACTGCGGCTCGACCATCTGGAGTAACTAAATCAAAGTGTGCTCGTCCCTCACGAACCTCGATATCTGCCGCGCGAATTTCACATTGGCTCTTTTCGCCGAAGAATATTTTGCGCACTCCTGTTGGGATTTCCATAACTGGGGTGAACTCGTCGTATGTGCCCAGAATCGCAATCCCGTCTGAACTCAGCGTTGAGACTAATTCGGATTTAGTCTTAGCAATTGCTTCTCTGCTTCCGAACTCTCCTACGTGTGCCTTTCCCACTCCAAGCACTACTCCAATATGAGGTTTTGCAATGCCGGCGAGATGCGCAATATCTCCAACATGCCGCGCACCCATTTCAACGATGCAGTATTTCGTAGATTCAGTGCAGCGAAGTAGAAGTAAGGGAACACCAAGTTCATTATTGAGAGATTCAGACGGTGCAATGGTTTCACCGGATACGCTCAAAATATGGCGTAGCAAATCTTTAGTTGTTGTTTTTCCTTGGGATCCAGTAATCCCAATTACAGTCATTGTTTGTAACTTACTTCTGACATAGCTTGCCAACTTACTTAGAGCCGCGGCTACATCATCCACTTTTATTGCAGGTGCGCTGCAATCCTTAGATACAAGTGCGAATTGTGCGCCGCTAGATATTGCACTCGAAATAAAATCGTGACCATCAAAATTTGCGCCAACAAATGCTGCGAAAAAAGTTTGTGGGTTTGCCTGCTTGGAATTGATTACAGGATATGCAGTAGTGGTTGTTCCGCCATCGACATTTATGACAGTACCATCGACAATTTTTGCGATATCCGAAAGAGTGAGTTTTATCATCCGAGCTCCTCGATGGCGCGAGCAAGTTCAATTCGATCGTCAAAGGGGAGTTTAGTTCCGGCAATTTCTTGGCCAGTTTC
>WLCY01000021.1 GCA_009705075.1 Actinomycetota bacterium | reverse complement strand
TCGAGCTCTTCGGTCAAGCGTTTTGCGCGCTTGGCATCTTTCTGCCCTTCAATCTTCAAACGTGTTGATTTGGTATCTAAGTAAGTTGAATAGTTTCCTTCATAAGGAAAAGCGCGACCGCGGTCGAGTTCCAAGATCCATTCGGCGACGTTGTCCAAGAAATATCTATCGTGCGTGATTGCTACAACAGTTCCTGGATACTTGCTCAAATGCTGTTCCAACCAAAGTACTGATTCGGCATCCAAGTGGTTCGTTGGTTCATCAAGCAACAACAAATCTGGTTGTTGTAAAAGTAATTTACAGAGCGCAACACGGCGACGCTCACCACCAGATAGAACAGATACATCAGCATCACCAGGAGGACAACGAAGGGCATCCATCGCCTGCTCAAGCTGTGAATCTAAATCCCAGGCATTTCGATGATCTAATTGCTCTTGCAAAGTTCCCATCTCTGCCAACAATTTGTCGTAGTCAGCATCAGGGTTTGCCATCTCATCACTAATTTGATTGAAGCGATTTAAGAGTCCAATAGTTTCGGCAACGCCTTCTTGTACATTTTCTAAAACGTTCTTTGTCTCATCAAGCGGTGGCTCTTGAAGCAAAATTCCTACGGTGTAACCGGGTGATAAGAATGCCTCACCGTTTGATGGTTGTTGTAGCCCGGCCATAATCTGAAGAACTGTGGACTTACCAGAACCATTAGGCCCAACAACGCCAATCTTTGCGCCCGGCAAAAACATCAGGGTCACATCATCAAGAATTACCTTGTCACCATGCGCTTTGCGCGCCTTTTTCATCGTATAAATAAACTCAGCCATGTGTGAAACCCTATCGGTTCAAATCGGTAGACTCGCACATGTATTTCATGTCATGCGCCTGTAGCTCAGTCGGATAGAGCAACCGCCTTCTAAGCGGTAGGCCGCAGGTTCGATTCCTGCCAGGCGCACCAATAAAAAAGCCCCGAGCATATTGCCCGGGGCTTTTCTTCTTAACTTATTATGCAGAGATCTTCGCAATAAGTGCTAGATCGATATCACGGAATTTTCCTGTGATAGTTGTGTACTCAAGTTCTGGCTTCGTATTAGGGCACTTTGGGTCAAGTAGGTAAGTTAGTAGATCCTTAACTGCCTTAGCCGTTTCAGCATCCTTCTGCTTAGTATCAATTAGCGCATATGAAATCGCACCGAAGACATAAGCACCTGGATCTGTAGTCTTGTAGTTGTATGTAACGATTCCCTTTGGTGAAACACTTGCTGCACCAAGGAAAGCAGATACTCCGCTTGAAGTAGGTGATTGCCAGTTTCCGGCGCCATTCTTCACATTTGCGATTGCAAGACCGTTTGCCTTCGCATAGCTTGATTCAGCATATGTAATTGAATATGGAGTCTTTGCGGCAAGTGCTGTAACTGCAGATGAACCTGAAGCGCCAACAATTCGGCCAAGGTTTGCAACATCATTGATGTTTCCTGGGAAAGTTGTTGTGAAGGAGTTGTTTCCAGCTTTAGTCCAAACGTCTGGAGCGATTCCATTTAGCGCGGCTGTGAAGTTTCCGTTTGTTCCAGAAGAATCAGAGCGGTAGATAACTTTGATTGGCTTATTAGGAAGTGTGTAACGGATTTTGCGGCTTACTTCACGAAGAACTATCGGCTTACCGCTCTTATCCTTAATATCTTTGCCATTGCCATCTGTCTTAAAGATTGTCTCTTTAACTGAACGATTGTTATCAGCCACGATCTTTGGGTCATTCCACTTTGTAATTGTTCCGCCGAAAATTCCGGCAATAGTTGCAGGTGAAAGATATAGCGGCTTGTCGTTGCCAATCTTGTACATAACTGCAATTGGGCCTGCTGTAACTGGGATGTGAATTACGCTCTCACGAGCTGCTGTGTGTGGTGTATCTGAAAAGTTAACAATGCTTGTTTCTTTGTCAGATGCTGTGCGGCCTGCGCCAGAACCACCTAGACCATATGTAAATGTGTTTCCTGTTGCACTGTTGTAACCAGCTTTGCACGCTTCAATTAGTGGGCCAGGGAAAGTAGCACCCGCACCGGTTAGAGAGACAGCTGCAACTGCAGATGGAGCTGCAAGGATCGCAACAGCAACAGCTGCTGATAGCGCCTTAAGTGATTTAGAAAGTTTCATTGTTCCCCTTGTTAGGACTTAATAGACGTTTGTCTAGGGGAAAAGTATTGAATTGCGGTTAAGACAATGGTGTTAAATGCCAAACGCCAACCGACAACTAGATGAACAATTGGTAAACCGGTTTTATCCGAATTTATCCGAAACGACCTGTCACATAGTTTTCGGTACGAATATCCTTTGGACGAGAGAAGATCTCACTCGTTGGTCCGACTTCGACGAGCTCTCCTGGGCCACCATCTGATAAGAAAAATCCTGTGTAATCTGATACTCGAGCTGCCTGCTGCATATTGTGAGTAACAATAATGATTGTCATGCTTGATGAGAGATGCTGAATAGTCTCTTCGATTTTCAGCGTTGAACCTGGATCAAGAGCCGAGCAAGGTTCATCCATCAGGAGAACTTCAGGTCGCACGGCAAGTGAACGAGCGATACAGAGTCGTTGTTGCTGACCACCAGAGAGAGAGCCACCATAGGCATTTAAGCGATCCTTAACTTCATTCCAAAGTCCAGCTCGTTCTAAACATTCTTCCAATAAATCATCTTTGTTTTCACTCTTCAATTGAGCAAGCTTTAGGCCGGCAAGAACGTTATCTGCGATGGTCATAGATGGAAATGGATTCGGTTTCTGGAAAACCATTCCAACTTTTAACCTAATCTTTGTAACGTCAGTGCCTTGTTCGTAAATGTCTTGACCATTTAGAAGAACTTCACCAGCCATTGCTGCGCCAGGAATGAATTCATGCATCCGATTAAGAGTTCGAATAAACGTTGATTTACCGCAACCAGATGGCCCGATTAGCGCGGTTACTGTTCCTGACCAAAAATCTAACGAGATATCGCGAAGTACCAACTTGTCACCGAACCAAGCATGAATCGATCTTGCTTCTAGACCTACGCCAAGCGCGCCAGAACCAGGCTGCTTGCGTGCTTGATTGGCCTTTGCTACATCAGAAAGAGATGACGGGGTCGACTTGGTTTCCATATCTTCGTTTCCATCCTCGTTTGGGTTTATCACTTACTTGACCTACTCCCGCTCAGTGTTCGCGCTGCAATAAACAAGATAAAAATTAATGATAGTAAAACAAAAATTCCAGCCCATGATCTTGCAATTGATTCAGTGGTACCAAAGGTAAAGCCTTTCCAAATATAGAACGGCAATGAACCCATAGGAGATTGGAATGGATTTGTATTTACTGCGTCTCCACCACCAGAGACCAGAACTAGTGGCGCTGTTTCGCCAGCCACGCGAGCAAGTCCGAGAATCGTTGCTGTGATTAAGCCACTCTTGGCTGCGGGTACAACTATTAGTGAAATCGTTCGCCATTGTGTGCCACCAAGTGCGACGCCAGCTTCACGCAAATCATTTGGAATTAAAAGCAAAACTTCTTCTGAGGTTCGAGCGATTGTTGGAATCATCAAAATCGCAAGAGCAAAACCACCCATTAAACCAGAGGATGATTTGGTGATCGGGAAAACGATTGCTGAAAGAATAAACAGACCAGCAACAATTGATGGAACTCCAGACATCGCTTGGACTAAGAATTTTATTGGGCGAGAGTAAATTCCCTTAATTTCTGTTAAATAAATTGCTGTCAAAATTCCGATTGGCAGACTTATGAGTAGCGCAATTCCAACCATAATTCCAGAACCAATCAATGCATGAAGCAGCCCGCCTTGATTCAATGGATCATTAGGTCCATTTAATTTCATATCGTGAAGAAATAAACCAAAGTTCAAGCCGGCTCGACCGCGCTCAAATATCGTAAACAAAATACTGAAAATTGGAACAACCGCAACTATCAAACCGGCGGCGGCGAAGGATGTAGCAATCGAATCTTTGGCGGCTGCAAGTCCTCGCTTGAAATAATTCTCTGCAAAATTGATTACGATTGTCGCAATAAAGAAAATAGAAAGGTAGGCGAGCTTGCCTTTCATCGGAGTCAATAGAACTATCAGGTAACTCAGAGCCGAAGCAATCACCAAATTCAATACGATAAGCCCACGTTGCTTTGGGGTGAGTTTCCAAGGTCTAGTTGGCTTCAAAGTTGGTGTGCTCATCGGCCCTTACCTCCGGTACGGCTAACAATCGCATTAGCTATAGAGTTCACAATCAAAGTAAGAATAAACAGAACCAAACCAGCGGCCATGAGCGCTCGAGTTTCAGTCGGTCCAGCTTCACCAAACTTAAGCAAGATCATTGAAGCAACGTTTCCGCCAGCACCAATTAAAACGTGCCAGTTAATCTGATAAACCAAATTCAGTACCGTATAAACCGCAACAGTCTCACCCATCGCTCGGCCAAGAC
Organism: Actinomycetota bacterium; assembly: GCA_009705075.1. Classification (GTDB taxonomy): domain Bacteria; phylum Actinomycetota; class Actinomycetes; order Nanopelagicales; family Nanopelagicaceae; genus AAA044-D11. Next base: position 3,508 of record WLCY01000021.1, on the reverse strand, counting down.
CGAGCATTGCTCCACCAACTACTCCGCTTTTTCCGTATGGAATAACTACAGCGCGAATCATTGACCACCTAGTAGCACCGAGTGCATATGCAGCTTGAATTCGATCAAGTGGAGTTTGGGAGAAAATTTCTCGAGAAACTGAAGTAATAATTGGGATAATCATGATTGCAAGAACTACACCTGCAACAAACGGAGAACGGGTATAAACCGGAATCTCCATTTTGAAGAGTGGAATCCAACTAAAATATCTATGTATTAACTTCGCCCAATACTCGACGTGTGGCATCAAGATGAAGAAACCCCACATACCGAAAAGAATTGATGGAAATGCTGCCATTAAATCGATGATCGCTACCATCATCTTCTTCAAAAATTGTGGTGCATAAAAAGTTAGATAGAGCGCACAAAGAACTGAAATAGGAACAGCGATAGAAACTGCGAGCGCCGCACATAGAAGTGTTCCAACAAGCATCGCGGCAATTCCAAATGTAGATGCTTCAAGATCTGTATTTCCTGCATTGTCTTGGACAACCTGCCAATTACTTCCAGTTATAAACCCGATGCCTTCTGATCGAAGAACTTGGAACCCTTGGTAGCCGAGAAAAATTAAAATCAATCCTAAAATAACTAGTGAAGAAAGTCCGCCAGCAGTTGCAACTCCGCGAAATACTTTGTCTGAGAATCGTGGTTTAGTTGTGAGTTCCCGTTTTTCTGGGGTGGAATTGGCCGAATTTACGATTGGCGTAGATGTGCTCACGCGCTGATTGTTCTGCCACCTGGGTTTTTCAATGTGGAACGAAGGTGAACCCAAGGTGAACGAATGGTGAAATTACAGTCCACGGGCACCTCTGGTTTAGGCTCCCCCAATGGCCAATAAAAATGAATCCCCGAACCTAATCTGGGTCGATTGCGAGATGACCGGCCTGGACCTCAATAAAGATGTATTGGTTGAAATCGCGGTTCTAGTTACTGACTCTGAACTAAACATCCTGGGCGAAGGCGTGGACTTGGTAATAAAGGCCACCCCGGAACAGATCAGCGGTATGAATGAGTTCGTGACAAATATGCATACCGAATCTGGGCTTATAACCGAGATACCTGGTGGGGTAGAAACTTCAAAGGCCGAAGAAGAGATAATCGCCTACCTCGAAAAATATGCACCAGGTGCTGGAAAATCGCCACTGGCAGGAAATTCAGTCGGCACCGATCGCGCATTTATCGCTCGCGATATGCCGCTACTAAATTCTTACCTTCATTATCGGACCATCGATGTTTCATCTATCAAAGAGTTGGCCCGTCGCTGGTATCCCCGCGTTTATTTTGCCGCCCCGAAGAAGACTGGCAACCATCGCGCCCTCGGCGATATCCGAGATTCCATCGAAGAGCTCGAGTATTACCGCAAGGCCATCTTCATCCCAAACAATTAAATAAAATTCACCTTTTTATTGCCGTAGTATTAGGCATCCATGGTGGTCGTAGCTCAGCTGGTAGAGCACTCGGTTGTGGTCCGAGATGTCGCGGGTTCGAGCCCCGTCGATCACCCCAATCTTTGCAAGTCAGTTATTTAAAAGGAGACCAACATGGAATCAATGGTCTTTGACGTCGTAATCGAAATCCCGGCTGGCTCACGCAACAAGTACGAAATCAATCATGAGACCGGTGAAGTTCGCCTAGACCGAATGCTATTTACTGCAACTCGTTTCCCTCACGATTATGGCTTTGTCAAAAATACACTCTCAAACGATGGCGATCCACTCGACGCTCTTGTCATGTTAGATGAACCAACATTTCCTGGTTGCGTAGTTTCCTGCCGCGTTATCGGAATGTTCCGCATGACCGATGAGAAAGGTGGCGATGACAAACTTCTCTGCGTCGCGGCCGGTGATATACGAAAGTCTGGTCTTAAAGATTTAGCCGATGTCCCTTATTACGAGCTTGAAGAAATAAAACACTTCTTTGAAGTATATAAAACTCTCGAGCCCGGCAAAGAAGTCCACGGTGGCGAATGGGTAAATCACGACGCCGCACAGGAAGAGATAGTAAATTCCTACAATCGTTTTAAGCAGCATTAACAAATAATCTGATCTAACTCATTCCCCCCTAACAAAACGAGGTGATGATGTCCGGCATTAATACTGGCGATACCGCTTGGGTTCTAATGAGTGGCGCCCTAGTTCTCTTTATGACACCAGGGCTTGCAATCTTTTACGGTGGCATGGTCCGCGCAAAGAGCACCTTGAATATGATGATGATGTCATTTGCCGCAATCGGTGTTACAACAATTATTTGGGTCCTCTATGTCTATTCACTCATCTTTGGAAAAGACACAGGCAACGGCCTTATCGGAAATTTTGATCACATCGGCCTAAATAACACTATCGACCAGGTCGTTGGCGGCGAAGGCCACACAATTCCAGCGCTCGCATTTGTGATGTTTCAACTTACCTTCGCAATAATCACTGTCGCGCTTCTCTCTGGCGCAATTGCAGATCGTGCGAAATATAGTTCTTGGGTTATCTTCGTTGGTGTTTGGATAACTTTGGTTTACGCACCAATCGCGCACTGGGCCTTTGCATCTCAAGGTGGCAACGGTGGTTGGATCATCGACAAACTTGGTGCACTTGATTTTGCTGGTGGCACAGTTGTTGAAATCAACTCAGGTGCTGCTGCACTCGCACTTGCAATAGTTCTCGGAAAACGCGAAGGCTTCAAGCGCGATCCAATGCGCCCACACAACATGCCACTTGTTTTACTTGGCGCCGGAATGCTCTGGTTTGGTTGGTTTGGTTTCAACGCAGGTTCCGCACTCGGTGCATCTGGGCTTGCTGCAACCGCAATGATTAATACCCAAGTCGCAACTGCAGGAGCAGCAATGTCTTGGTTGATTTATGAAAAAATTAAAGGTGGCAAAGCAACAACTCTTGGTGTTGCATCTGGCGCAATTGCCGGCGCAGTCGCGATCACACCTGCTTGCGGATACGTCACGCCCCTTGGCGCACTAGCAATTGGCTTAGTTGGTGGCGTCGTTTCTGCGTGGGCTGTATCTCGCAAATATAAATTTAATTACGATGACTCACTCGACGTTGTTGGAGTTCATGGCTTTGGTGGAATTGTTGGAATGCTAGCAATCGGCCTGATTGGTACAAAGACTGTAAATGAACTTGGCGGCAATGGTCTATTCGTTTCAGGTTCGCCATCGCTACTTACGAAACAAGTCATCGCAATCCTTGCTACCGCGGCATATTCTTTCACAGCAACTTTCACCATCGCAAAAATTATCCAGAAGACCATTGGATTTAGAGTCCGCCGCGATGTCGAGCTCGAAGGCCTCGACACCACGACGCATGCTGAATCTGCATATGACATCAACCCATTTACAAGTCGATAACTAGAACTAGGATTAAATAATGAAACTAATTACCGCAATCGTGAAACCAGCAAGAGTCGATGACATCAAAGTTGCTCTGCAATCAAATGGTGTCCACGGAATGACTGTCTCAGAAGCAAG
>WLCY01000020.1 GCA_009705075.1 Actinomycetota bacterium | reverse complement strand
GGTGCTCATGCGCCGCATGAACAAATATTGCTCTCTTCAATTCCGTCGCGAGTAAAACTTCTAACTGCTTTTATTAAGGAATTAATTCGTGACTGATGGCCCGCTAATTGTTCAAAGTGATAAGACCCTACTTCTAGATATTGATCATCCACTTAGCGATGAATGTCGAAGAGCTATCGCCTCATTTGCTGAACTTGAGAAGAGCCCTGAGCATATTCACACTTATCGCCTTACTCCGCTAGGACTTTGGAATGCCAGAGCTGCTGGACATGATGCTGAGCAAGTTGTAGATACTCTTCTTAAATATTCAAGATTCGCTGTTCCACATGCTCTGCTGGTAGATGTAGCAGAAACGATGTCTCGTTATGGCAGATTGCGTCTTGAAGCACATCCGGTTCATGGCCTGGTTTTAGTCTCACATGATCCAGCCGTACTTAAGGAAGTAACTCGTGGCAAGAAAGTTGCACCGATGCTCGGACTTCAACTTGATGCCGAAACAATTGTTGTTCATCCTGGTCAACGTGGATTTCTAAAGCAAGCGCTACTAAAGCTCGGTTGGCCCGCAGAAGATTTCGCAGGATATGTAGATGGCGAGCACCATGAAATTGATCTCGTGCAAGATGGTTGGAAAATACGCAAGTATCAAGAGTTGGCAGCCGAAGGATTCTGGCATGGCGGTTCTGGAGTTGTAGTTCTACCTTGTGGCGCCGGTAAGACAATTGTTGGAGCCGCAGCAATGGCTCACGCAAAAGCAACAACCTTAATTCTTGTCACCAACACAATTGCTGCCCGGCAATGGCGTGATGAATTATTAAAACGAACCACGTTGCATGAAGATGAAATCGGTGAATATTCTGGTTCTAAGAAAGAGATTCGCCCAGTAACTATTGCTACCTACCAAGTTATGACCACACGTAAACAGGGTGTTTATGCCCATTTAGACCTATTTGATGCGATCGACTGGGGCTTAATTATTTACGATGAGGTGCACTTGCTTCCTGCACCAATCTTTAGATTCACCGCAGATATCCAATCGCGTCGGCGCCTAGGGTTAACAGCAACCCTGGTCCGCGAAGATGGAATGGAGGGTGAAGTATTTTCACTTATCGGGCCAAAACGTTTTGATGTTCCCTGGAAAGAGATTGAATCTCAAGGTTATATTGCACCTGCAGATTGCATCGAGGTTCGCGTTAACTTAACTGATGACGAACGCTTAAATTATGCGACGGCTGAACCAGAAGATAGATATCGCTTCTGTTCAACAACTGCGACAAAGCGAAAGGTTGCTATTGCGCTTGCAAAAAAACATAGCGAAGAGCAAGTACTAATCATTGGACAATACATAGATCAACTTGATGCTCTGAGCGCCGAGCTTGGTGTTTCATTAATCAAAGGTGACACTCCAATAAAGGAACGTGAAAGGCTATTTGCGCTATACCGAACCGGCGAGATTAAATGTTTAGTAGTTTCTAAGGTTGCAAACTTCTCAATTGATTTACCAGATGCCACAATCGCAATTCAGGTATCTGGAACCTTTGGCTCTCGGCAAGAAGAGGCCCAAAGACTCGGCCGGATATTGCGACCAAAATCTGATGGCAGAACTGCAAGGTTTTATTCAATTGTTGCAAGAGATACTGTCGACCAAGACTTCGCGCAAAATCGCCAACGTTTTCTTGCCGAACAAGGTTATGCCTACGGAATTATTGATGCCGACGATGTCTTAAGCCCTAAACCCGATCCTAAATTAGATTAGACATCGCTGCTCTAAACCGGTCGGGGTTGACTCGGAAAAAATCGTGAGGCGCATCATTAATTAAAATTACGGGAACGCTCTCACCATACTTACTTTCAAGTTCTAAATTTCCATCTATCAATATCTTTTCAATGACAAAGGTAAACTCTGTGTGAAAACTCTCCAGAGTTTCAAGGGCTACATCGCATAAATGGCAATTGCTTCTTGAATAGATGCTTACTTTGGTCATTAAATAATTCTAATTCTCCAAGTAGGTTTTTATCAGCCTTTTCTAAGCGCAGAACTCGGGCGTGGGTGGTATCAATAGGTCCACCCTGCTAGCGTTTTGCCCATGCGTGCCAGATATTTCCTTCTAATAGCGGCGCTCTTTGGTGGCCTTATAACTTCGCCTGCCAACGCAATTAATTCTGAAGTTAGATCGATTGATGCTCCTTGGGTCTACTACTACGCCGACCGATCAAGTGGCCCAGCTGTAACTGCAAGAGAAAAACCAAAGACTTTTTCTGTTGATAAAGAAGCGGCAAAAAGTACCTTCGTCGTTGATTTCACGAATACTCCGCAGGCATATCACGAGGCAATCCAAGCGGCGGTTGATATCTGGTCAATTAATTTCACCTCGAAAGTTGAAGTTAAAGTTCAAGTTATTTGGGAGCGCCAAGCAACGAGCACCACCCTTGCCTCAGCATCTCCGGGAAAATTCCATACAAACTTTAAAAATATTCCAGATAAAGATCTTTGGTATGCCTCAGCTTTAGCAGATGCAATTTCTGGCGAAGATATTGAGCCGACGATTCCTGAGGTAACCATAAGAATTAATTCTACAAATGGCCCGATGTTGTACTTAGGAACAGATGGAAATTGCCCAAGTACTAAATATGATTTAGAGACCATGATTCTGCACGAGATGGCACATGGCCTTGGGTTCTTATCGAATGCGGATTACGACGACTTATTTGGATATGGAAGCATTCAACAACCAACTCCATTTGATGCTTACGCACAATTACCAGATGGCCGCAGACTAATGGATTTAGATTCACCTTCATTGGCACTTGGTAACGCGCTAGCTCAGCCACTTGTTTGGTCAGGAGCGAATGCAATAAAAGCTAATAATGGAATTAAGCCGCCCCTCTACACACCGAACCCCTATGAGAATGGTTCATCTATAAGTCATATTGATGAGGCAACATATGAAAACAGCCCATTAGATGCCCTCATGTCGCCAAATTTAAAAATGGCTGAAGTTTTTCACAGTCCAGGTCCACTCTTGATCGCAATGATCGAAGACTTGCTAACAAAACCACCAACAGGCATACCATCAGGCGTTCCTGGAGTACCGAGAAATGTAAAAGCACTAGTTGGAAATCGCTCTGCAATTGTTACCTTTGATCCCCCTGTAAATCAGAGAACATCTCAAATTTCTTCATATGTTGTAACAAACAATCAAACTGGAAGCGTAAAGGTAGTTTCATCGAGCCCTGCTTTAATAGCGGGGTTAGAAAATGGCATGACCTATTCATTTTCGGTTGCTGCTAAGAATGCAATTGGTGCTTCGAGCGAAGTATCTACAGATTTTGTTGTACCGCAGCCCACCTGGAAGCGATCTATTATCGATTCGAACGCAGATGGAAAGTATCTTGCTACCGCCACATATGCCGGGAAGACTGTTATTGCATATTCAGATTCAAAGCGTGGGCTTTTAAAACTTGCTACCTGGAACGGCAAGAAATGGGCGATTCAAATTGTTGATGGCGATTCTACGCAAGGTGGCAGAACCAAAAATAGCGTTGCAGGAAACGTCTCAATCTGCACAAACAAGGTTGGTAAAGTTTCCTATCTAAATCTCTATTATGCTGATTTAACAGATAAAGATTTGCGCAGGGCATCATTTAATGGCAAAAAGTGGAGCTTTGAAGTAATTGATGGAAATGGTCCAGTAATTCAAAATTACAAAGAAGCAGATCGGGTTCGAACCGCTAGCGATGTAAGCGCTTCAAATGCCTGCGCTATTTCGCCTGCAGGAGAACAAGTTTTTTACCGTGATGAGAGTCAGGGAATATTGCTTGGCGCAGTCCGAGACGGCCGCGCTTGGCGTTATGAAATTGTGGATGGCGATGACACCACAAATGGTAGAACTACAGGAGATGTTGCATTTCATCTGCACTCATCAGTTCAAGGAAACAGAATAACTCTTCTATATGACTCAATTCTTTCTGTAAGTAATACTGATAAGAGCCCACTACGCGGTGAAATTAGAGTGGCCACTCGAGATAGCGCATTTCCAGAAGATTGGAAATATGAGAATTCGCAAGCAAATGTTGGAAACACCGTCGTTGCTGGATATGACGTAGCACTTAACTCAAGCAGCAAAGCACTGGATGCGAGTTGGCTTGGTGCTTCCGGGATTTCGCTACCAAAGCCGGACCAAATTCAGTGGAATCAATTAGGAACTTCTACTACCCCAAGTGTTTCAAAGTCTGAAAATTTTGGCGCTCCTAGTTCACCGATAGCAGTTGATAGCGCGGGAATACTCTTTGGCTGCCAAGAAAGACTTTGTGCTCTGAATAAGGCTGATCAAAAAATATCATTAATTACTGATACAAAGATTACTGACTCTAAGTCTGCAACATGGATTACGATTAATAAAATTAGATATGCGCTTGTAGCAAGTGGTGGAAAGCTCACCCTATTCAAGAGAGTTTAATTACGCCATATTTGTTAATACGTGCAGTTCATAATCCAAATTAGTATCGATTAATACAACTGCACCAATTCCTTGTTGCCACAAAATTTTCTTCACTTTCCCAACAAATGAGTTTGCTGCAAGCGCTTTTCCAGATTTCGTGTATTTAACAATTACTGGTGTCGGCTTCTTCGCTCTCCAGCTCGGAATATCAATAATTGTAGTTTTCGAGATAAAACTCTTTAAATTATTGCTACCTGCCTTTATGGTTTCAATGCCAGGAGCTTTCGGTTTTGGCTTCTTACCCGTTGTAAGCCCAGAGAAAGTTCCTGATTGATCGAGCGTAATTGCGAATTGTTCAGCCACTAAACCCTTTGCTATCTCTCCACTAATCTTGAAATTACTTCCGTCAAAACTTATTGCGGAGGGAAATATTGTTTTATCTAGATCATAAGAGTAGGTAGCAGCGAGTTGGCCTGTTGAGCTAACTTTCCAAATAGTTAACCGGTTTAGAGAGTTAGTCGGGGCTGATGCCGGTTCGACAGTGATTGAATCGAGATTTAGCGCTGACGAATCGATAATTGTGGTTGAACTTTCAGATGGTTTAGATGTTGCTCCTGCAATCCAAATATTGCCAGACTTATCGCGAGTAACTGCGGTTGCGATGTCATCGTTCACAGTTCCAACTCTCAAATCCCATATGCGCAACTTATTTTTATCAAACGCAGTAATAAATCCGTCACTTCCCCCTAGCGTCGGAGATGTAACTAAATTTGTTAACCCACTTTCAACCGTTCCTGTAATAAGGATTTCGGCTGAGTTAAGAGTGAAATCTAAAATCTGATCCCCTGAACCAGCGATGGAAGCCACGGTAATTGCGTTCTTTGAGGGCACTACTTTGACTGCTGCTTCCGCTTCTGCTGTAACAAAGGTTAGGCAAAAAACTAAGAGCGCAATGCGAAATTTCACGCGAGTTCCTGGGACCGATCCCGTGCAGCGGTCATTGCCCTTTCAATTATTTCACCAAGGTTTGCTTCGCTAAAAACTTTAAGTGCGGCAGCTGTTGTTCCATTTGGACTTGTAACATTTTCACGTAGCGTTGTTGCGCTCTTTCCTGATTGTTCTAACATCGCAGCAGAACCAACAATCGTCTGAATCGCAAGCGTTGATGCCTGTTCACTCGTTAATCCAAGGGCAATCCCGGACTTAATCATCTCTTCAACAAAAGCAAAGAAGTATGCCGGTCCAGAACCACTAACTGCGGTCACTGCATCTTGTAAATTCTCATCGATGGAAATAACTTTGCCACAGGTAGCAAGAAAATCCACCACGAATTTAGATTGCTCCTGACTTACGCTCTCTCCGATTGAAATAGCAGCCATTCCCAGACCGATTAAAGTTGGGGTATTTGGCATTACCCGAATTACGGCTACCTTCGAACCGACTTTTTCTGCAATGAATTTAGTAGTTTTACCTGCGGCAAATGAGACCAAAAGCGCCTTCTTATTTAGATCACTGCTTATTGATGCCAGCAACTCACCCAAATCCTGTGGCTTAACAACCAACAAAATAACATCACTGCTCTTTACTAAATCAGATAAATCAACTTCTCTTGCACCATATTTACTTGATATCTCTCGAGCCCGATCGCTCCGCTTTTCAGTAAAGACTATTTGGGACTTTGGAAATCTTGACGAGACAAGTCCTGAAATTAGCGCTTCCCCCATTACTCCGACACCGACTAAACCGACTTGATATTTAGATGTGGAGAATGCGGATTGGATTGACATAAGTAAAGCCTACCGAAAGGCGACTTCTCGGATGTGCTTATTTATCGAATAAGCCCTAGGCTCTGCGATTATGCCTGAGGTAAAACCAAATTTTGCTCGCGACTGGGTTGAGTTTATCGATCCTGCGAAGCCAGAAGAGCTATACAAATGTGACCTTACCTGGCTAACTTCTTATTGGACATGCATTTACGGCAATGGTTGCTGCGGTGTTGATGCAGATAAACCAGATGCCGGCTGCTGTTCAGATGGTGCTTACTATTCAGATGATGCAGATGAAAAACGCACGCTAGAAGTTGCAAAGCGATTAACTCGTGAAATGTGGCAGTACTTTGATGAAGCCCAGCCTAAGAAATCTAAGGGCAAGATGCAGGTGTCAGAAGTTGGGTTAGATAAAGATCGTAAAACGCGCAAAGTTGATGATTCATGTATCTTCTTGAATCGTAAGGGCTACACCGCTCCCGGCTTTACCGGAAATTTCGGCTGCGTACTCCACCACCTTGCAGAAAAAGAGGGTATCCACTTTGTAGAGACCAAGCCAGATGTTTGTTGGCAACTACCAATTCGCAGAAGTTTTGAAGAGCGCGAATTTGGCGATCAAGTTGTAACTGTAAATGTGATTGGCGAGTACGAACGCCTAGCTTGGGGCGATGGTGGCGAAGATTTCGATTGGTATTGCACAAGTAATACCGAAGCACATGTTGGACGTGAACCGGTCTATCTCTCCAATAAAGTGGAGTTAATCGCACTCATGGGCGAGGCTGCGTACACCGTTCTAAAAGGCCACTGTGATAATCGAATTGAAGCGATTGCACTTGCGCGTAAAGAGCAGAAGAAACGTGAATTACCACTATTTATTATTCATCCTGCAAGCGTTGCTGCCGGAAAGTAATTTAAGCTAACGCTTTCTGATCTATTTTCGAAGTAACAATCATATGTGGAACCGTAAGAGCCCAAACTACAACTAATAAGTACCATAAATAGCTAGCGTCAAGGTCTGATTTATCTCTCAAGAAAATTATAAAAGCGAAAAATACTGTTCCAAAGAGCGCAGGTAAACCTGGTATTACTGCGCTAATAAATGATTTCTTAGGTTTATTCTCTTGAGCTGCTTTTACAGATTTAGGCAGTAGAAGCGTCAATCTGGCGGTATGACGAGTTGCATGCCAGCAACCAAAGTAAAGTGCAAATGCAACGAGTGGCGGTGCAACGATTGCTAATCCAGCTAGAAAAATCAGATCTACTAATTCTCGAATTCGATTATCTTTTATAAGTAAAATTAAAGTTACTGCAAAGAAAAAACCAATCAAGAATCTGATTTGAGGTGCTACTTCAGAAGCCCAAGTGATAAGGAGTGGATTTATCTCTTGTAGTGCACTTTTTGTGGAGTCCTTAAGAAGCGGAATAAACACTGGGATTATTCCAGAAGAGATTGCAAACATATTTTGAACTTTTGGCCTCATGCGAGGTCGATTCTCAAGTCGATCTAATTCTGCGATAAAAGCGGCATCTCCGAAGCCAAAATGAAGGGCGCTCATCGCAAGCACTAGTTGAAACCCCAATTTATTCCAATGCAGAATTGCAAAGACTGCGGCAACGGCGATAAGTACATACCCAATAATTAGTAGTAAGAGTTTTGGCTTAGTGGTCTTGGGAAGAGCTACTAAGTGATCAACGGCGCCATGTGGGATTCCAATTGCAAGAGCCGCGATTGCTAGCCCGATTTGCCAGCCAAGGTTCTCATTGCCAACTATTAAATAAAGAAGACCCGAAGCAATAATTGCGGCAGCGACTGCAAGGGTTGAGAAATTGCGAACCGAAGTAAAAACCACTCGCGCCCCACTCACGGGTCTAGTATATGAACTAACACAAGTGCTTATGGGAGAACACCGTTGTTAAAATTCGGATATTTAGCGATGCTAGCTTTTACAGTTGTTGGATCTTTCTGGCTTGAAATTATTCTTAAGATAGGTGTTCTACGTCGAATCAAGCGGGCGCTGCTTAGCATTATTCCGGTAGCAATTCCCTTCATTATTTGGGATGCATATGCAATAGAGAATG
>WLCY01000002.1 GCA_009705075.1 Actinomycetota bacterium | reverse complement strand
TTTGTGATTTCCTTACCCCACGAAGGGCCAATAATTTGGGTATCGATATCTTCGACATTTACGCCGAATGTTTGAGCCAGTGATGCTTTTACAGATTCAAAAGAATCGAGGGCGCCAGTCTGAATTCGCAAGCGATCATTACCAACTTGTTGAACTACCGTTTCGCCAGTTACCCCTGCTTTAGCGATAGCAGCGCGGCCATCTTCTACGGTTGCTCCCACTTTGCTGATTGAGAACTCTGATCCGCCTTTGAATTCTATGCCGAGGTGCAATCCTTGAGTTCCAAGAACGAGAGCAGAGATAATAATTACCAGGCCAGAGAGCGCATACCAACGGCGACGCTTACCAATAAAATCAATTGAAGTTTCGCCGCGATAAAGCCGGCCACCGATACCTTTAAGTGAGCTCATGAGATCAACCCTTCATGTTTTCTGTGTGATCTGATTCGACTTTCAAGCCCAAACTCTTTGGTGAAAATCCTGACCATCTATTTCCATTTGCAAAGAACGGAATCCGAGCGAGCAAAGAAACTAGCGGATGAGTAAATACGAATACGACAAGAAGGTCGATCAAAGTTGTTAGTCCGAGAGTGAATGCGAAACCGCGAACTCCACCGACTGCGAAGAAATAGAGCAGAACGGCTGCAATCATCGACACCATGTCTGCAACAATGATTGTGTGTCGTGCCTTTACCCAACCAGATTCGACAGCTGAACGCAGAGAGCGACCTTCGCGAACTTCATCTCTAAGACGCTCGAAGAAGACGACGAACGAGTCGGCTGTTATACCAACAGCAACAATTGCTCCCGCAATACCCGCAAGGGTTAGCGTGAAACCAATCCATTCTCCTAACAAGAGGAATGAAAGGTAAGTAATCGCTGAAGCCACTAGAAGTGAAGCGACAGTCACAATTCCAAGCCCCTTGTAGTAGAGGAGGGAATATATGAAAACAAGTAAGAATCCGAGTAAACCAGCGAGCAATCCGGCATGAAGTTGATCAGCGCCGAGGGTAGGTGAAACTTGAAGAACCTCTCCCTGATCAAAGGCCAGTGGCAAGGCACCATATTTCAAAACATTTGCCAAATTATTTGCGGCTTCTTGCGTAAAGTTTCCGGTGATTTGAGCGGTTCCGCCGGGAATTGCACCAAGAATTCTGGGAGCAGAAACAACCAATCCATCTAGAACAATTGCAACTTGATTTTGTGGAACAGGAAGTGAAGTCACTGCAGCAGTTAAGGCTCCGAACTTATTCGTGCCTTCACCATTAAAAGTTACTGATACATACCAGCTTGATGCACCTTGTTGATCTATTGCAGCGCTCGCCTTGGAAATCATGCTTCCAAGAACCTGTGCTGGTGCCAATATATATTTCTGTGAACCTGAACGTTCACAGGCTACGACAGCAATATCTGGTGACTCTGTTGAACCACCTTGTAGCGAACTCTTGTTTGTGCAATCAAGCGCAGCATATTTAGCGTTTAATTCTGGAGTCACGCCAGTAGGTAGCGTTGCAGTTGCAGTATCTGCTGCTGCGGTTGTTGCATTAGGCGTACCTTCAACCAAAACCTGACGGAATCGAAGTTCTGCAGTTTGTCCCACTAGTTGCACAATTTTTTCGCCGGTCTGACCCGGTACTGAAATAACTATCTGACGATTTGTTCCAGACCCTTGCGCTGCAACTTCACTTTCGGCAACTCCAAGTGAATTTACGCGCTGCCTGATAATTGCCACGGCCTGATCAATTGCTTCAGTAGTAACTTTCGAACCCTCACTTGCGCGCGGGGTAAGAGTCACACTCGTACCACCTCGAAGATCAAGTCCTAATTTAACTTTCGTTGCACCTTGAATTATCGCAATCGCACTAAAGGCGATAAGCGCTACCGCAAGGATTGCAATTGACTTTGCAGATTTGCCGGAGGTCTTTGCGGACTTCGGGCTCTGTGAATTATTAATGGCAGACATGGGAGCCAAGTCTAGGCATCAGAGGCTGGTGTGTCGAAAAGACCAACTTGATTGGATCCGACTATTCCCGAACCGAGCGGTGGTTTGAGCCCAAGGTGCGCGAATCCAGCGGCTGTAGCAATGCGACCGCGTGGAGTTCGTGAGATAAATCCCATTCTTACGAGAAATGGCTCTGCCAGGGATTCAATGGTTTCCACTTCCTCGCCGATGGCCATGGCGAGAGTTGAAACTCCTACCGGTCCCCCGTTGAACCGCTTGACCAGCGCTTCTAGCACCCCTAAGTCGAGGCGATCCAATCCAATTGCATCCACTTCATACATTTCGAGCGCGGCTTTTGCTTCCTTAATTCCAACTTTTCCATTTGAGTGAACTTGAGCATAATCACGAACTCGCCGCAGCAATCTATTTGCTACTCGCGGAGTTCCTCTGGAACGAGAACCCAATTCACGTACTGCTTCATCGTCAATCGCGATATCCATCAAATTTGCACTTCGTTTAACAATCACTGATAACTCGTTATCCTCATAAAAATCCAATTGTGCAGTAAATCCAAAACGATCGCGGAGTGGGCTCGGCAATAATCCGGCTCGGGTCGTTGCACCGACAAGGGTGAAATGTGGAAGCTCGAGAGGTATCGCAGTTGCACCTGCACCTTTCCCTACAATCACATCTACTCTGAAATCTTCCATTGCAAGGTAAAGAAGTTCTTCAGCCGGTCGCGACATTCGATGAATTTCATCCAAGAAGAGAATTTCACCTTCAACTAACGAGGAGAGAATTGAGGCCAAATCACCGGCATGCTGAATTGCTGGGCCACTGGTGATTCTTATGGGTGCGCCCATCTCTGAAGCAATAATCATTGCAAGAGTTGTCTTTCCTAATCCAGGTGGGCCAGAAAGCAGTACATGATCGGCAGGAGCCTTACGATTTCTGGCTGCAGATAAGAGAAGATCTAGTTGATCAGCTACGCGTTTTTGTCCGACGAACTCCGAAAGTGTTTTAGGGCGAAGCGCTAATTCTTGGGATCTCTCAAGATCATCAGCGTTTGAATCAATAACGCGTTCGTGTTCGGACATGATTAACCACGTCCCCGATTTTGCAGAGCAAGCCTTAACAATTGAGAAATATCGGTCTCATCTACCTTGGGACCAAGGTCATTTGCTACACCATCGATTGTTTCTTGTGCGTCGCGGGCGGTAAAACCTAAACCAATCAGAGCGCTATGGAGCTGAGTTTGCCAATTAGATTTCGAAATCCTTCCGCTCTTTTGTTCCAAAGCGAGATCTTTAACTTTTTCTTTTAGTTCTAGGACCGCTCGCTGTGCACCCTTCTTTCCTAACCCAGGAATTCTTTCGAGAGCAGCGGAGTTCTCGCTAGAAATCGCACTCGCTAACTCCTCTGGTTCATAGATTGAGAGAGCAGATTGGGCAACCTTTGGTCCAATTCCACCAACCGTCTGAAGTAGTTCAAAAAAATCACGAGACTCTGAACGATCGAATCCAAACAAAGTAAGTGAATCTTCTCTAACAACCAAACTGGTGAAAATCTCGGTTCTAATTCCAACTGAAAGGGATGCGGCAAATCTTGCAGGAAGGGCAACTTGTAATCCGACCCCACCAACATCAATGACTGCGGAATTCAAAGTCGTAGCTTTAACTACGCCAGAAAGGCTTGCAATCACTTCTTACTCACTCTCTTTAGGCGCGCGCCCTCTTTTGCCAAAGCTGTTGCGATGCGCGCATCTCCTGTACCTCTCCAATGATGGCAGATAGCTAGGGCTAGAGCATCGGTTGCGTCAACGGGTTTAGGAATTTCTTTAAGAGAAAGAAGTTTCTGGACCATAAGCGCTACCTGCTTCTTATCTGCCCGCCCTGAACCAGTGACCGCGGCTTTAACTTCTGTAGGCGTATGCATTGCTACTGGGATTCCAGATCTGGCAGCTATAAGAAGTGCCACACCGGCGGCCTGACCTGTCGCCATTGCGGTTCGAATATTCAACTGTGAGAAAACTCTTTCTACAGCAATCACATCTGGTTTGTACTCGTTAATGCATGCAATCAATTCATTTTCGAGAGCCAACAATCGCATTGCTAGTTCGATTTCTGTCGGAGTTTTGATGACGCCAACGCCAACCATTATCAATTTCTGAGAGCTGCCATTTTCGACAATTCCGAAGCCGCATCTAGTTAAACCTGGATCGACCCCAAGAACGCGCATCTTAAAGCTTTGCCATAACCTCATCAGATACATCGAAGTTACCAAAGACGTTCTGCACGTCATCAAGCTCTTCAATCGCATCTATCAACGCAAAAACCTTCGCTGCGCCTTCGGCATCCAACTCAACTGAAACCGTAGGTAAGAATGAAGTTTCAGCAGATTCATAATCGATTCCAGCGTTCTGTAACGCCGTTCGAACAGCTACTAAATCACTCGGTTCGCTGACCACTTCAAAGGATTCGCCCAGATCCAACACATCTTCAGCGCCAGCATCTAAAACATGTTCAAGAATCTTATCTTCGGTTACACCGTCGCGTTTTGCGACAATAATTACACCTTTACGGTTGAACATATATGACACTGAACCTGGGTCAGCCATATTTCCACCATTGCGAGTTACCGCAACGCGCACTTCAGATGCCGCACGGTTTCTATTGTCAGATAAACATTCAATTAAAAGCGCTACGCCATTTGGTCCATAACCTTCGTACATGATGGTCTGCCAATCGGCGCCACCAGATTCAAGACCTGCGCCACGCTTTACTGCCCGTTCAATATTATCCGCGGGCATAGAACTCTTCTTCGCTTTAGCAATCGCATCAAAGAGAGTTGGGTTGCCAGAAATATCAGCGCCACCACTTCGAGCAGCAACTTCAATTCCCTTGATTAACTTTGCGAAATTCTTCGCACGCCGTGAATCGATCACAGCCTTCTTATGCTTTGTCGTTGCCCACTTGGAATGGCCTGACACGGTTGAACCTCCTATAAATCAATTTGCGTAGTTTATCTTTAATTAGCTCTTACAAACCTCTTCTAGGAAAAAACGATGGACTCGATTATCGCCCGTTAATTCTGGATGGAATGAGGTTGCCATTACTCGACCAGATCGAACGGCCACCGGATGGGCAACTCCCCCAACTTCCAGAGTTGAGAGTACTTCAACTCCTTCGCCGAAGGATTCAACCCAAGGCGCTCGAATAAAGACTCCCCGAAAAGGTGCGCCACTTATTCCCTTAATCTCTAAATCAACTTCAAATGATTCGGTCTGTCGGCCAAATGCATTGCGCCGGACCTGCATTTCAATTCCGCCAAAAGAATCTTGCTCTGATGCTGGATCCAAAATGGAAGTGGAAAGAAGAATCATTCCTGCGCAGGAGCCATATGTCGGCATGCCATCTGCAATGCGTTTGCTTATCAAATCAAAGAGATCAAAGGCCTTCGCCAATTTACTTATGGTCGTAGATTCACCACCGGGAATTATGAGGGCATCGATTTCTGAAATATCTGCAGCGCTCTTTACTAATTTCCCGGAAACTCCGCAGTCGCCAAGAGCCAAGAGATGCTCACGGAAATCACCTTGGAGTGCTAAGACTCCAACGTTCATCTTTACCAGCCCCGCTCGGCCAATCGATGTGGCACTGGAATATCTGCAACATTTATTCCCACCATGGCTTCGCCAAGTCCACGTGAAGCATCTGCAACAATTTTTGCATCCGTGTAATAAGTCGTTGCCTTTACGCAAGCGGCAGCGCGCTTTGCAGCATCACCAGATTTGAAGATTCCTGAACCGATAAAAACACCATCGGCGCCAAGTTGCATCATCATCGCCGCATCAGCCGGTGTTGCGATTCCTCCAGCAGTGAAAAGCACGACGGGAAGTTTTCCGGTTTCCGCGACTTCTTTAACAAGTGCATAAGGAGCCTGTAGCTCTTTTGCTGCAACATAAAGTTCATCTTCGCGCATTGAGGTTAAGCGACGAATCTCGCCACCAATTTTGCGCATATGAGTTGTGGCATTGGAGACATCGCCAGTACCAGCCTCACCCTTTGAACGAATCATTGCTGCACCTTCGCTGATTCTGCGAAGTGCTTCGCCAAGATTCGTAGCACCGCAAACAAAAGGAATCGTAAAATTCCACTTGTTAATATGGTGTTCGTAATCGGCAGGAGTTAAAACTTCCGATTCATCGATGTAATCAACATTTAGTGTCTGTAAAATCTGGGCTTCTGCAAAGTGGCCAATACGAACTTTCGCCATAACCGGAATTGAAACCGCTGCTTGAATTTTCTCGATCATGTCTGGATCCGACATTCTTGAAACTCCGCCTTGCGCCCGGATATCTGCAGGAACGCGCTCAAGTGCCATAACTGCTACTGCGCCAGCATCTTCAGCAATCTTTGCTTGCTCCACATTAACGACATCCATGATGACGCCACCCTTGAGCATTTCAGCCATGCCGCGCTTTACTCTTGCGCCGCCTACTTGAGTCTCATTTTCCTTCGACATCATCTACTCCTGTTTTTGTGAACTTGGATCCGCTAATTCTGAGAGCCAGAGTCTACTTTGACTTTGTTGGACTCGCACTCGGTTTAGGAGCGGGATAGGTAAAAAGCGGCTCGTTATCGGTTAAGGCTATCCAGACCTGCCCATCGGCGAAATTAGCCACACTTCCGTCGCTTAAAGTCCAAATAGTCCCGACATCCGCGCTCGGCCGCTGCCAATTGATTGCAATAACTTTGCCATCGCGAAGCAAGTAGCCACTACCACTTCCAACTGTATTGCTCAGAGGTGTAATCCCTCCGACTTTGTCATGATAAATCGAATTGGTAATTGACACCTTTTGAATAACAAAATTAGCTGAACCAAGTTGACGCCCATCTGAGTCAAGATTTGGCTTTCCGTTGTACGTAAATAACCAGCGCTTTTCAGTTTTTGACCAACTGAGTTCATATCTAGATGCTGGCCACTTAACTGATGCGGTTAAAACTTTCTTTGCACCCTTAGCAATTTTCCCAAATTGCCAACCAACTGACCTAACGCTATCAATCTCTTTACCCTCTTGATCTATTGTTTTTTTCAAGAGCGCATCCGCATCTAACATCATGTTAGTTGGCGCAAACCTAGTTTTATCAGTCTGGTAAATAGATGGTGGATTAATTTCTGCGCTCATGTTTACCAAATTGGCCGCAGCAAGAACTGGGCGCATCTTTGATTGGGCGCCGCTGTAGGCAAATCCAACTCGACCATACTGAGCAAGGATTTCAATATCACTTATCCGCGCTGAGCGAACTGGCCCGATGAGTGCGGGAATTTGATTTGTAAAGATTGCAGCAAGTCTCGTAAGTCCTCCCTCGACTTGTTCGATGTAAACAACATCAGCCTTCGATAATCCCACCTGAGGGTGTGCCTGTGAAGTGTCATCGACTTTTACCGCCAACACCGGACCGTTCACTCCTGGTAGGTTCGTCAAAACATTTCTTTCAACGGCTTTCTCTTCACTTTTTTTCCCTAAGTTAACTGGGCTGGCACAGGAACTTAGAACAATCAAGATAGAAAAGGTTGCCAAGAATTTTTTCATAGGATGTCATCCTCAAATGAATATCGCATTGGTAGTGGAGCATGACCGGCCAGACGGAAGGTCTTAAAGATTGCTTTATTTCTGAGGTGCCGAGCGCTATTTACAGCTTCTGTGTGAATCGTTATTCCAACCGCAATTTTCTCTGTTATCGCCATAAGAGACGATAATAATTCACTTTCAATTCCACTAGGGATTTCCGCCGCATCTTCACTGATTAGTTTCAAGCTCTGCGAAAGCAGAATTTCGGCATCACTTCGTTCAACAATGTTCGCTTCGCGGGCCTGATATGCCGCCGCCGTTAAAATCAAACTTGTAGCCGGATCAATACTTTCCAAGTGGGCAATTTCCAAGGCGATGGAGGCCCGACGCTGGAGCAGGCTATCTAAATGCGCCCAAGAGGTCTCTACTCGATGGTGAAGAGCATCTAGCCGCGAAGCTAAAAAAGATAGATACCAACCGAAAACTAATATGAGAAATATCGCAGCGACAATTGATTCAACCATTGGAGCGCAATCTATTCCAGAAACGATTCTCAGATGCCAAACTAACACGAGTGTTTCCAGCTAACGCTAATTCATATACCGATAAGACTTGTTCGCCAACGGTGTTCCAGTCATAGAGCTGCGATTTGATCCGACCTGCTTCAGCAATCTTGCCCCGCGCTTGCTCATCGCCCAAGAGGTGCAGAACTGCGGAAGCTAGCGCCGCCGAATTTTCAGATGTGAATAGTTCGCCAGATTTTCCGTTATCCAAGAGGCTGGTAAATGCTGGTAGATCACTTGCAACTATTGGCGTTTGTGAAGCCATTGCTTCAGCCAAAATAATTCCAAAAGATTCACCACCTGTATTGGGCGCGATATAAAGGGCGATTGATTTGAAAAACTGAGCCTTTTCTAACTCAGATATTCTTCCCAAAAATGTAATTCGATCCCGCAACGAAACAGGAATTTTCTCTCTAAAATCTTGGGCTTCGCCAGGTCCGGCTACAAGAACTCGTAAATTTGGAATTTTGGAAACTATTTCTGGAATCGCATCAAGTAGAACGCCGAGTCCCTTTCTTGGTTCGTCAAAACGCCCAATGAATCCGATCGTATTAGGAAGCGCCCACTCAGCTCTTGGTCCTATATTTTCAAACTTACTTGAATCTATTCCATTTGGAATTACTACAGCTTCGGTATTAAAACGATCTTTCAAAGTTTCACGGGCGATTTCACTCACGGCAATTTTTGCGGTTATGCGCTCTATTAGCGGATCGAGCATTGTTCCAATTGCATTAGCAATTTTCTGCGAATTTGTTGCAGCGTGAAAAGTAGCAACCATCGGTCCATCGCCAGCCCAGCCCGCAAGCAGAGAGAGCGAAGGAATCGCTGGTTCATGCAAATGCAATAAATCAAAGTTGCCATTTGCTATCCACTGCTTAACTCTTGATGAAGCAATCGGTCCGAAGATAACTTTCGCAATCGCACCGTTATATGGAATCGAGATTGGACGTCCAGCTGAAACTACCCAAGGCTCAATATTTCCATCCTCCTCAGAAACAGGGGCGAGAACAGAGACAGAATGTCCCTTAGCAATCAACCACTGCGCTAACTCTTTAATATGAATTTGCACGCCACCTGGCGTATCCCAGCCGTATGGACAAACGATTCCTATTCGCAAATTACGCATCAGCATCTACCCAAATTCGTTGAAGCATGTGCCAGTCGACTGTATGTCGAGATATTTGTGTGGCAAATCGATCGGCCATAATTTGAGTCATAACCGCAGCTTTTTCCCCGACCGTTCCATTCTCCGGTACTGGAATGGCATCTTCAAAGAAAATATGAATCCCGGATTTTTCGTATTTAACAAAGGCGGTTATTAAATCTGCACCCGTTTGAATTGCAAGAAGTGCTGGACCTCCTGGCATTCGGGCTCCGTCACCGAAGAAATTAACTGGAACTCCATTTTTCGATAAATCGCGGTCGGCCACCAAGGCAACTAACTTTCCCGCCCGTAGACGTTGTGCAAGAGTGGCAATACTTCTTGAATCAAGATCCAATACTTCCATCCCGATCTTCGAACGATATTCCAAAAATTTCCGAAAAAGTTTCTCAGGTTTGAGGTGCTCAGCAACAGTTGTTAGCGGAATTCCGGTTGCACAAAAGTAGGCGCCCGCGTGATCCCAATTTCCCGCATGTGGGAGGGCGACGATACAACCTCGTTTCGCAGCAATAGGTTCGCGCAATAACTCTTCATTGCTACAAGTCGTGGTACTCAACAATCTTTCAATACTCCAACTCGGAAATCTGAAGGTATCGCACCAGTATCGCAAATAGGAACGAAAACCTGCATTAGTGAGAAATTCAAGTTCGCTTGAATCCAACTCGGGATGCACCTTCTGAAAATTGAATCGTAGGCGCTTTACACCCTTTCCATTTCGGCTATAAAGAAAATCTGCAAATCTATCTGCAATTCTGTAAGCAAGTTTTTCTGGCAGCCAACGCACAATTTTCCAGGCCAAGGTGTAACCCCAGTAGGAAAGGTTCTCGCTCATTTCGCACCCTTGTAAACAATTAACAATCGCTGGCCTACGGTTATCAAACTGGCAATTGAAAGGATCCAGAAACCGATTGCCATAGCGAATGGAAATCCGAGTCCAACAGCGCCTGTTGTCATTAGAATTAAAATCAATCGCTCGGAGCGCTCAGCTAGACCACCCTCGCAAGGAATTCCAAGCGATTCAGAGCGGGCTTTGATATATGAAATCAAGAAACCCAATACCGCGGTTATAAGTACCAGAGGAACCAACGGATCGTTCTTCGCAATCAAATACCAAAGAACTGAGCCAATAATTACCGCGTCGGTCAGTCGATCAAGAGTGGAATCAAGTAACGCTCCCCAACTACTTTCCCCTTTTTGTGAAATTCGAGCCATCGTTCCGTCAAGCAAATCGAATAGAACAAACACCACTATCAAAATCGTCCCTACAAGAAAGTGTCCCTGCGGAAATGTAAAAATTGAGGCCGCTAATGTGCAAAAAGCACCAACGACGGTAATTGCGTTTGCGCTTACTCCAAGGTGAATCAGGCCACGGCAGATTGGTGTAATTAATCTGGTGACTGGGGCGCGTAATGAATCTTGAAGCATCATTCCCATCGTAGGCTTTGTTGTCGTGAGCACCCAAATCTTCCCATCAATTACGCCCAATTTGCAGGTCTCTCTTATCGGAAAATCGAGCGTTGAAATCGCGACCTATTTTGGCCTATCCATCGCTCCGCTTGAAAGTAGTGATGTTGCCCTCTTTATTGTCAGCGCGAGTGATGGAATATCTCCAGAGAACGCCCAGCTCTGGCAGACGGCGCGCGATTTATATATTCCATCGTTAATTTTGATTACCGAACTTACTAATGGTGAAATCGATTTCGATGACATGAGCGCAATAGCGGGTCGCATGCTCGATACCGTGCAAACTCCGTTTTTAGTATTGCATGATGAATCTGGAAATCCAACGGCTCTGATCAATCTAGACACGCTAAAAATTGCCAATTACACGAATGGAATTCGAACTGAAAGAGAAAGTGATCCTGAACATAAAGTTCTGGTCTTTGAATTTAGAAAAGAATACTTAGAGGCAGTTGAAGAGTTCGGCCCGACTGGATTTCAAGATGGCCTTAGTTTCCCAGCAATTCCATTCATACCATCGAATGGTTTAGGAAGTTATGAGATTGCCACATTGATAAATTCCATAAAGAATTTACCAAGCAGACGCTAGTTGGGATCTGGTTTCACTTAATAGTTGTGGAAGTACTTTCGTCTGACCAATCAAAGGCATGAAGTTCGAATCGCCCGACCACCTTGGAATCACGTGCTGGTGTATATGCTCGGCAACACCCGCACCGGAGATCGCCCCCTGATTCATTCCTAAATTGAAACCGGCGGCCCCGCTTACCTTGCGGAGAGTTTTCATAGCATGTGCCGAAAGTTCGAGAATTTCATTTCGCTCGTTCTCGGTGAGTTCTGTTAAATCCGCAACATGTCGATTAGAGCAGATAAGAAGATGTCCTGCGTTGTATGGATAAAGATTCATTACTACATATGCTTCACGGCCTCTTGCAACAATCAGACCTTCTTCATCGCTTAACTTTGGAATTCGACAGAATGGGCATT
This sequence comes from Actinomycetota bacterium, assembly GCA_009705075.1. GTDB lineage: Bacteria > Actinomycetota > Actinomycetes > Nanopelagicales > Nanopelagicaceae > AAA044-D11. The sequence continues at coordinate 1,090 of WLCY01000002.1, read as the reverse complement.
CAATCTCGTTATCTGGTAGCGGACGATTCTCTCCTGCTAAATAGGACGCTCGGTGCGGCGCCCAGAGACGCTGCCAGCCGTCGGGCATTCCTGCCCCGCCGCGAAATTCTTGATCACTCATTTGAATTCCTAAATTTGGATTCGATTTGCTACCGCATCAAGTACTTCTTTGATTGCATCATCAATCGAAATACCATTTTTCTGCTCACCATTGCGATATCTAAATGAGACTCCCCCAGATTTTTGGTCCTCTTCGCCCGCAATCATCATGAATGGAATCTTCTCTAGCTGTGCGCTTCTAACTTTCTTCTGCATCCGATCATCTGAAGCATCTATATCAACACGAATTCCAGCTTTACGCATTTTTGAAATCACTTCTTCTAAATAAGGAACAAAGGTGTCAGCAACTGGGATGCCACGTACCTGAACTGGTGCGAGCCATGGCGGGAATGCTCCGGCATAGTGCTCAGTCAGTACACCGAAGAATCGCTCAATCGAACCAAATAGTGCTCGGTGAATCATTACTGGTTGTTGTCTAGTTCCATCTGAAGCTTGATATTCCAAATCAAATCTCTGCGGTAATTGGAAATCTACTTGGATTGTAGACATCTGCCAGGTGCGACCAATTGCATCTTTCGCTTGAACTGAAATTTTTGGACCATAGAATGCCGCGCCTTCTGGATCTAAGACGAGCTCTAGATTCTGCTTTGTCGCTGCAATTCGCAGGGCTTCTGTTGCTGCTTCCCAATCTTCATCCGACCCAACCGACTTTTCTGGATTTCTGGTTGATAGTTCTAGATAAAAATCTTCCAACCCATAATCACGGAGCAAATTCAGAACGAAAGTTAAGAGGCTATCTAGCTCACCGAGCATCTGATCTTTGGTGCAGTAAATATGAGCATCATCTTGTGTGAATCCACGGGCGCGAGTTAGGCCATGAATTACCCCAGATTTTTCGTAACGGTAAACAGTTCCAAACTCGAAGAGCCGTAGCGGAAGTTCGCGATATGAGCGACCGCGTGATTGGAAGATCAAGTTATGGAACGGACAGTTCATTGGCTTCATGTAGTACTGCTGCCCTGGGCGCTTG
>WLCY01000019.1 GCA_009705075.1 Actinomycetota bacterium | reverse complement strand
GCTGTCATCTGCGAGCGCAGGAAGAGAAGTAAATTCGCAGACTCCATGGGCTTTCAAAAGGGCATTCTCGCTAAAAGTTCTCCCAGTCTCTTCAATATCAGGCATATCTGGAAAATCTCTAAGCCCTAGCACTTGAATATCTTGTGCAAATTGTGAAAGCAATCTTTCAAATTCCGCAATCTTGCCCTGGTTTTGCGTTGCTAAAACTATTTGGCGCACAAGTTAATTCATTCTTGAGCTAGCGCGCTCTGCTGTAGTTTTGCGAGTTCATTACAGCCTGTAACGCCAAGGTCCAACAAGTTATTTAGTAAGGTTCGATCGAATGGCTTTCCTTCGGCGGTTCCTTGAACTTCAACAAAATTTCCATCTGCAGTACAAACTATGTTCATATCGGTATCTGCTGTTACATCTTCCTCATAGCAAAGATCGAGCATTGGTATCCCGCCAATGATTCCGACACTTACGGCAGAAACTCCTTGAATGATTGGATTACGGGCTGCTGGGATGTGACCTTTAGCTTTTGCCCAAGTGATTGCATCTTGCAGTGCTACATATGCTCCGGTAATTGCTGCAGTGCGGGTTCCACCATCTGCCTGAAGGACATCGCAATCTATAACAATTGTATTTTCACCAAGGGCTGCGGTATCAACTATTGCGCGAAGTGAACGACCTACTAGTCGGGAAATTTCCTGAGTACGGCCGCCAAGTTTTCCTTTAACGCTTTCGCGATCAGATCTGCTGTGAGTAGCACGCGGCAACATTGCATATTCACTGGTGACCCATCCTCCACCTTTTCCTACCAGCCATCTAGGTACGCCAGGTGTAAATGATGCAACACAGAGAACTCGAGTATTTCCAAATTCAACGAGAACAGAGCCTTCGGCATTATTTAACCAATTTCGTGTGAATTTAATCTGGCGAAGATCATCTGGTTTTCTGCCATCAATTCGTGGTGAGATTTCTAGATTATTACTCATCGCTAAATCCTCGATTCGACTCTTGCAACTTCTGGCCCAAGGAATCGTCTAGCAAGTTTGCTAAACATTTCACTCTCTCCAGTTGAAACAAATTTATGTGTTGGTTTTCCACTTACATTTAACATATCTTTTTCGACAAGGATTCGGTAAAGATCCTTAGCTGTTTCTTCGGCACTTGATACCAGGGTTACTTCATTTCCCATTACATAGGAAATTACACCAGTAAGTAGCGGGTAGTGAGTGCAACCTAGAACTAGAGTGTCAATCTCTTTTTCAACCAGTGGCCTTAAATAATCTGATGCCACTTTCGTAATTGCTGTTCCAGAAGTTTCACCGCGCTCCACATATTCGACAAATAGCGGGCAAGCAACCGAAGTTATTTCTAATTGCGGAGCGGCAGCAAAAGCATCCAGGTAGGCGCCTGATTCAATTGTTGCGTTTGTCCCGATTACTCCAATCCGACCACTGCGTGTTGCAGAAACCGCTCGTCGAACTGCCGGTTGAATCACTTCAACTACAGGAACCGAATAACGCTCACGGGCATCGCGCAACATAGCTGCGCTGGCGGTATTGCAAGCAATGACTATGGCCTTAACTCCGGCTTCGACTAATTGATCAAGAATTTCTAGCGCAAATGTTCGAACCTCTGCAAGTGGTCTAGGACCATAAGGGCCGCGCGCAGTGTCACCGACATAAAGAATAGATTCGCCAGGAAGTTGATCGATAATTGATCTCGCAACTGTTAGGCCACCAACGCCAGAATCGAAGATACCGATCGGTGAATCTTTGGAAAAATTGGCCGCTGACATATCGCCAAGCCTACCTTTAGGAAAGAGTTAAGCCCAAAGTTGGCCGTCGAGAACTTCTGAGTCGCTATCTTTTCCGTAAATACCTGTAGATAAATACTTCCATCCCGCATCACAGACTATAAATGCAATATCTGCGCCGACTCCCGCAGCTACGCACTCATTGGCTACCCCCAGCGCTGCATGGAGAATTGCACCAGTTGAAATTCCTGCGAATATTCCTTCAACTTCCAATAGTTCTTTTACTCGGCGAACTGAATCCTCTGCCCCAACTGAAAATCGACGTGTGATAACTGAAGCATCATAAAGTTCTGGAACAAAGCCAGCGTCCAGATTACGTAGGCCATAAACAACTTCACCATATCTTGGTTCTGCTGCGATGATTGCAATATTTGGATTCTTCTCCCGCAGATATTTTCCAGCTCCCATAAGTGTTCCCGTTGTTCCTAGGCCGGCAACAAAGTGGGTAATCGTTGGAAGATCTTCAAAAATTTCTGGTCCCGTAGTCCTATAGTGCGCCAAAGTGTTAGCTGGGTTTCCATATTGATATAGAAATACCCAATCAGGATTCTGTGCTGCAAGTTCTTTAGCTACTCGAACTGCTTCATTTGATCCACCAGCAGCAGGAGAATAAATAATCTTTGCGCCCCACATCTCTAAGATTTGAGTTCGTTCAATACTTGTATTTTCAGGCATTACGCAGATTAAGTTATATCCGCGAACCTTTGCAACCATCGCAAGTGAAATTCCAGTGTTGCCACTTGTTGGTTCTAAAATTGTTGCACCCGGTTTTAGCTTCCCGGTTTTTTCTGCATCATCAATCATTGCAATCGCTGTGCGATCTTTGATAGATCCAGTTGGATTACGATCCTCCAACTTTGCCCAGAGCCTTACGACAGGTTTATCAGCTTCGGTTTTTGGTGAAAGCTTAGGTAATCCAATTAATGGCGTATGACCTAGTGATGCCTCAAGAGATTCATATCTTGTCACTAGCAACCACCAGCTACGGCAGGCAAAATTGTTACTGAATCACCAGCTTTTAGAGTTGCAGCAAGTGATCCCATAAAACGAACATCTTCATCATTAATATAAATATTTATAAAGCGGCGAAGCTCACCATTTTCAAGTAACCGATCACCTAATCCGACAAAACTCTTATCTAGTGCAGCAATTAATTCTGCCAAGTTTGTTGCTTCCGCTGAAACCACTTTCTCATTCTTGGTATATGGGCGGAGAATTGTTGGGATTCTAACTTCGATAATTGGTGCAGACATGGCTTAAGTATCCTAGAAGCGCGGCTTATTCGCCAATCGCAGCAATGATTTCTACCGGCTCTTCAGTTACAGCGCCATCGATTATTCGATATGAGCGAAACTCTCTCTCAGGTGCAATCTCTTTGCGGGTAGAGACTAAAACGTAGTGCGCATTAGGTTCAGATGCGTAAGCAATATCTGTTCGTGAAGGATAAGCCTCTGTTTCAGTATGTGAGTGATAGACAACAACAATCTCTTGTGAATTGTCATCAAGTTCTCGGTAGAGCGAGAGGAGATCTTTAGAATCGAACTCATAAAAGGTCGGTGAGTGCGCCGAATTAACCATTGGTTTAAGCACTTGGGCGAAATCACTGCCTTCGGGACCAAGAATTACACCACAACATTCATCTGGATATTCCGCAACTGATTGGGCAAAAATTGCTTCGACATGTTCTGCTGAAATCTTCAACGTCATAGAAGTAACCCTAACAAATTCTCTTGCAACCAACCTAACCAGAAATAGACCGCATAAACCGGCTTTTGGGGATCTTCATCGGGAAGTAGTTCGAATTTATCAAAACTATTCTCATTAATCTCTAACCTAACCGAGAGCGCAATGCGCAGATCGTTTAACGCTTTGAGCCAGATATCTGCATCTAGCTCTTCGATTACACCGCCATGATTCTCATCAACGAGAATAGTCAATTCTTCTCTAATCAATCTTAAGTTTCGCTGTTTGGAACCGCGCAATTGAGGTTCGGTATATCTTCTAAAATCTGAAGCAGCTTCCGGATCGGCATATGCGTTAGGAAGTAATCGCAAAAGGACTGGATCATCAGGGGTAACAATTTCCGATGGCATTGCAAGCAATTGAGCTAACGGATCACTCGAGTCATAATGATGGAAGAAATCACCTTCCCCCAAAAGTTCCAAGAGTTGCTCGACTAAATTAATAAGTATGTGCGCTTCATCAAGAGTTAAATCTAGTGAATACCCATCTCCTACTTTTTCAAAGCTCGACATTAGATTTTGTCATCACGTTGAAGAGTCGCCCATAAACCATTTTCATGGAGTCGCTGAACATCGCGCTCCATCTCTTCTCTAGTCCCACTTGAAACTACAGCGCGCCCCTCATTATGGACTTGCATCATTAATTCATGTGCTCGTTCCTTAGAGAAGCCAAATAGCTTGATAAACACATGCGTCACATAACTCATTAGATTGACTGGATCATCCCAAACAATTGTTATCCAAGGTCGATCAATTAGCTCACTTATATCTACTTCCGCTTTTAGCGCTGTCTTAGCCATTTAACGGACCAGGACCGTCGTAAATAGAGTCTTTGAACCAATGAAGTTGCCTTCTGATTCCGTAACTATTCTGAATTGGCTGAATCCAATTTTTGAAACCGAGAACTCAATCTCAAATTTTCCGCCCTCTGTTGTAATTCCTGAAATCTGCTTACTGCCATCATCTAAATAAACTTTTACACCAGCGATTCTTGGTTGAATTTCACCTAGGACTTTGTATTTAACGCCTCGCTTTACTGACCCTGGAACGCTCCAAGAAACTACTCGAGATATTCCAATAGCCTTTTCTGGCGTAGCTCCTAGCGTTCGATCCCAAGTTTCTTCGGTTGTAAATGAAATATTTGTGGACTCCCCTAGCAATACCTTTGTTGCAAAACTTCCATCTGCTCCAGTTGTCCCAACAGCTCTACGTGTCTCACCGGAATTGCGTTTTATCGCCATAAATACCGGCACATTTGCAACTGGCCTACCATCAGCCAATTTAAATGAACCGCTGAAAGAAACACTCTCACCAAATTGTAAATTCTCCGCACTTGCGCTTACATCTGCAACAACTTTGTCTTGACCCATTGCAATTGCAACTTTCTTGACTTCTTCGATTGCTAAATTATCTCCGTACCCAATCTCCCACTCTGATATTCCACCAAGTCGATACTTCTCAACTAACCTTGCGCGAGCAGCGTAACCTCGTGCATCAACGTACCAAACCGAATGGTTCACTTTGCAACTAGTAGGGACGTTGTTCTTATTAACGCCATTAAATTCTGCGGTGTATAAAACATTTGTTTCGCCAAATTTCTCGTTATATGTAGCCACTGCGCCAGGTTTATCTAGGATCGCTTGTGCCTTAAGTTGATGAATAATTGCGGCATTTGAAGAAGTTTTCTCTGAAGCCGGTGCGCTTGTCGGACAGATTCCAGTAACTTTTGTTACCCAGTTGTATCCATAATTTGGCGTACCGATATAAATTTTCCATGGCGCAATAGATTTCAGGGCATAAACAAGTGAGGGCTCAAACCAGTTTATGGGTCCGATTGGTCCTGGCTTCGTATCGTATTTGTGATAGTCGTAAGCCATTATGTTCAATCGATCGATGAAGTTAGAAATTTCGGGCCAGGCATATAAGTAATAGCCTTTTTTGCCAGTAGCAGGATCGAGAAGATATGGCGTTGTTACCGAAAGCAATTTGTTTTGAGAGTGAAGGATTGAAGATAGTTCACTTACGAATTTGACCCACCTTGGTTGAATCGTTGGCCAAGTTGCATTCTTATCAACATATGCAAAGCCCTCAAAATTTAAGTCAATTCCATCAAAATTGTTAGCCATAACTAAATCTGAAATAGTTTTAATCAGAGTTGCACGATTTGCATCATCCCCCATAATCTTTGAGAGAACGCCTTCACCAGTGCTATCGGTAATTGTTGGTAAAACTTTAATTCCCAGGCTTTGAAGAGTTGCAACGGGAATTGCCTTGTCAATGGAATTCTGTGTTCGGTATTTATCTTTGATTGTTGAGGCACTTGTCACGCTGTACCAAAATGGCAAAATTTGATCAAACATTTCAGAATGAGAAACCACATAATCCATTGCTTGGATCTGACCTTTTGTAGTATCGCCATAAGTGCTGTAATCAGTCATCCAGCCCGAAAATATCTTTCTAAGTTGTCGGTCCTCGGCGCTTGCTGAATCTAATGGCGCTTGTGTTAAACAAATTAGCCCAATAAGTAACAGGCTCGTTATTCGATTTTTCATTCCTTCTTCAGGCCATCAAAAATTTTCTTACAAATTGGGCAGATTGGAAACTTTTCAGGATCGCGACTAGGTACCCATTTCTTGCCACAAAGGGCGCGAACCGCCTTTCCTGTTACGGCAGATTCAACTATCTTCTCTTTGCGAACGTAGTGTGCAAACCTTTCGTGGTCGCCATCTTCGTTAGATAGCCGAGTATCTTCTTTCTCTAGAACATCGGCAAAAGGCTGAAGTTCGATGCTCGGTAATTCCATGAGGCAGATTCTACCGAGGCGAACTCCTTTATTGGGTATTATTCAATGATGAAGGATCTATTGCGCACGGAGCATCTCTCTCGAAATGATGTTGAAGTCATACTCGACACCGCAGCGCAATTTGCCAAGAACCCACTTCGTTCCAAAGATGCATTAGCTAATCAAACCGTAGCTATTTATATGACCAAATCTTCAACTCGTACCAGGTTGGCATCCGAGACCGCCGTCGCACACCTCGGTGGCACTCCAATATTTCTGCGTGGTGATGATTTACAAATTGGTCGTGGCGAAACAATTTCAGATACTGCAAAAATAATTAGTGGCTTTGCGAGCGCTCTGATTGTACGAACTTTTGCGCAGTCGGATGTAGATGAACTTGGAGCGCATTCAACAATTCCAGTTTTGAATGGCTTGACTGATACCGATCATCCAACTCAGTTGCTGGCAGATTGGTTAACAATTCGCGAAGTATTTGGTTCAGATGTTTCTGGTCGAAAGTTTGCTTACATCGGTGATGGAAATAATATGTCGAACGCTTGGCTAACTATGGGAGCAATCATGGGCGCACATGTCGTAGTTGCTACTCCGCCAGGAAAATGGGCGCCAGAAGAATCAGCTATTCAAAGTGCAAAAAAAATTGCTGCCAAGACTGGGGCGAAACTTGAAATTCTCACTGACCCAGAGGTCGCAGCTAAAGATGCAAGTGCTGTATATACGGATGTTTGGATGTCTATGGGAGATCCAGAAGAGGTAAGAAATGAGAAGCTAAAGGCCCTTGCGCCTTATGCGATTACTAAGAATTTAATGTCACTGGCTTCTGCGGATTCAATTTTTATGCATTGCCTGCCGGCGCATCGTGGTGAAGAAGTTGAAGCCGATGTAATTGATGGTCCGCGGTCTGTTATCTGGCGCGAGGCGTACCACCGCCGCACAACGATTCAATCAATTCTCTACCACCTGGTTCGTGGCGAGATTGAGGGCAACCACTAATAGCGAATCTGTTCGCTAAGAATTCAAGGAAATTGGCTGGATTGGCACATTTGAGGCACTAATCTTTGCAAATGCAAATAGCCGTAGCTAAAGAGATCCGGTCTGGCGAAGCTCGCGTAGCTCTCGTCCCAGACATTGTTTCCAAATTAATTAAAGCTGGACTTGAGGTCGTAATCGAATCTGGAGCCGGCGTTGCATCGGGCTTTCCTGATAGCGAATTTACTGCAGCAGGTGCCATCGTTAAGAGTGGAAATGTAATAAGCGGTGCTGATGTTGTTGCTTCAGTTACATCACTTACGCCAGATCAAATGAAATCCCTTAAAAAGGGCGCGCTTACGATTTCATTTCTTTCGCCAACGACAGGCGTAGATTCAATCGAAGCCGCGGCAAGTGCCGGAGTAACTGCTCTTTCTCTTGAGTTAGTCCCTCGTATTTCTCGTGCTCAATCTATGGATGCACTGACATCTCAGGCTTTATGTGCGGGATATCGCGCATCACTCGTTGCGGCCGAACTTTCGCCAAGATTCTTTCCATTACTCATGACTGCCGCCGGAACTGTGACTCCTGCACAAGTAGTCGTTCTCGGAGCCGGTGTAGCTGGATTGCAAGCTATTGCAACTGCCAAACGCCTCGGCGCCGTAGTAAGTGCCTATGATGTTCGTCCATCATCTGCCGATGAAGTGAAATCAATGGGTGCAAAATTTATAACTTTAGAACTCGAAGCTCTTGAAGGTGCCGGCGGATATGCCCGCGAAATGACCGAAGAGCGGGCAGCAAAGCAGCGCGAACTTCTCACACCATATTTAGCGGCCGCAGATGTTGTTATTACAACTGCTGCAGTTCCTGGAAGACCAGCGCCAAGGCTCGTTACCGGTGAAATGGTTTCAGCGATGAAATCTGGCGCAGTAATAGTTGATCTTGCTGCTGAAACTGGCGGAAACGTTGAAGGAAG
>WLCY01000018.1 GCA_009705075.1 Actinomycetota bacterium | reverse complement strand
GTTGGTCACTTGCCTTTGAATTAACCTCTCTTTTAAGCATCATTACCCAACTCGGAGTGATAATCCTCTTCTCTACTTTCTTGAATTGGAAATTCGGACTTTTGAATATTTTCGTTGTTGCCGTAATTTTCCAGATCTTGGGCCGAATATTTAGAAAACAATTGAAGTCGCAACGAGGATTTGTAAAGGCGAAGGAAAAAAAGATTCACGTACCGAACTCTGACAAGATTCGGACCAGAATAAAATCTGGCGAAACCGGAGTTTTGCTATCTGGCCTGGCCATGTTGGTTCTCTTTGCAGCCCTAATCATTCTTAGCTACACCGGTGAGATAAGTCCATCCAATACCATCGTGCTTTTCTTCGGACTCCGAATGCAGAATTCAAGTCTTTCAAACATTTCGAGTAGTTTGATGAGATTCGCAAGGGCAAGAACGCATAGTGAATAGCACTAGCCTGCTAACTATTGGATATTCAACGCTTGCGGATAGAGCACGTAACATCAAATTCATAGAGGGTGTAAAAAATTTAGTAGTAATTCAAAATCCGGAATCTAAACCACTGCCTAATTTCCCCTCTGAAATTACAGTTTTGGAGATGAAAAATCGTGGCGTTGCAAAGAGTAGAAATGCTGCGATCGCAAATGCGACCGGTAAATATTTATTATTTGGTGACGATGATTTAGAGTTCCACTCTTCGGGGATTGAACAAGTCATTACATATTTAGAAGCCCACCCTGAAATCTCAATAATTCTGGCCCAAGCCGTAAATGAGTTGGGAGTATTGCGCAAGCCTTATCCTTTGAACTCACATCCCCTTAAATTGAGAAATTCAGCCAAAGCCGCTACCTATGAAATGTTTATCCGATTGTCGGATTTTGAGCGACTCAATATCAAGTTTGATGAAAATTTTGGTGCTGGTGCTGAAAATTATTTAGGGGATGAATATATTTTTATTGCTGATGCGCTACGTGCGGGGCTAAAGGGAACCTTCCTGCCGATTGTTGTTGCAACTCATCCAGCGGATAGTTCAGGAAATCTCAAAAATTCCAGAGCAGATATTTCAGCTAGAGCAAAAGTTTTTACCCGAGTTTTCGGTTTTTGGGCAATTCCGATGAGGTTCGCATTTCTAATCAAACCTCCAATTAAAAAATTCGGAACTTTGAATTCAATTCGATTCATACTTGGCAAATGAAAGTCTTTGCACATCGCGGCGCATCCGGCCGATCACCCGAGATGACACTTTCGGCTTATATCTCGGCAATTGAAGATAAAGCTGATGGCTTTGAATGTGACGTGCGCTTAACACTGGATCAGGAAATTGCCTGCTTTCATGATGCAGATACCGAGAGAATTGCGGGCGTTAAACGACGAGTCTCAAAGATGAAATTAAGTGAGATAAGGGATTTAGCGGCCACAATTACTTTGGATGAACTAATTTCTCTAGCAATAGCTAATAAAAAAGATTTATTGATTGAAAGTAAGCACCCAGTAGCAACAGGTGGTTTGGTAGAAAAGAGAGTATTAGATCTCTTAAAGCAGCGCAGCGCTGAGATATCTCAATCTGGAATTGAGATTATTTGTATGTCTTTTTCCTGGTTCGCCGTTAAACGATTTATAAAATCACATAAGTCTTGCACAGTGGCTGAGTTCTACTTGCAAGCGCTTGTTGCGCCAACCAAGGTTGTTGCGCTGAAAATAGATTTAATTAAAAGCCACCCAAGGCTAGTCACTAGATTGCAGCGCCGCGGAAAGCGGATATTTGTTTGGACTGTAAATGAAGAGAGCGATTTAGAATTTTGTAAGAAGCTTGGAATTGATGGAGTAATAACAAACTATCCTGATAGAGCGCAGAAGTATGTCTAAAGAGAGGATTCTTATCGGGCTGGGAATCATTGGCTATATCGGAGCCGTGTTTTTTGTGATTAGCCTCGCCAGAGTCAGCCCCGCACAGGAGCCTGCAAAATATGTTCCTGCCCCTCCAACAAAACTGCTCTGCTTTAATTCAAAAACTGAGGAGCTGCGAGAAAGTGATTCTAATTTGGGTTGCACAACTGAAGAGGCTTCTCTTGGTGGCGCTCCAATCGAACATGGAGATGTTAGACCTAACGGCTTAAATCCAACTTTCGCAATTCGATTCCAAGCGGCACAAGCAGCAGCGAAGAAACTCGGTTATAGATTGCAAATAACTTCGGGCTTTAGATCGCAAAACTTGCAAGCTAGGTTATTCGCAGATGCAGTTAAGAAATATGGGAGCGAAGAAGAAGCTTCGAAATGGGTATTACCTAGAGATATCTCGCATCATCCATGGGGAACAGCCATCGATGTAAATTATCCTGGCGATAAAGTTGCGGTTAAATGGTTGGAAGAGAATGGTTCAACTTTTGGAATCTGTCGGGTTTATGAGAATGAGTGGTGGCATTTTGAGCCAGTTATTGCACCTGGTGGTACCTGTCCAAAAATGGCGGCGAATGCGTTATCTAGTTTAGAAAGTTCGCCTACTGGCGCAGAAGATTTAAATTAATATACTTGCGGCATGACAATTCAACTTCCAAATAAATTAGGTGTCCACGCTCTTGTATGGGTTGGTGGCTGGTCCCACGCTGAATGCCGAGAGGCAATTCAAAATACCGTGGATGCGGGTTACGATTTAATCGAAATTCCTGCACTTGATCCTTCGCTCATCGATACTGAACACACACTTGCAACACTTAAGGAATTTGGGATTAAAGCTGCTTGCTCCCTTGGGCTTTCATTCGATGCAGATATAAATAATGAAGATCCAGCAATTGTTGCAAAGGGAGAGGCCAAATTGATGGCAGCCCTCGATGTAGTTGCGGGTATTGAAGGAGATTATTTAGGCGGAGTTTTGTTTAGCGCCCTTGGAAAGTATGCACATCCCGCAACTGAAAAATCTCGTGCCAATGCGGTGGCATCGCTCAAGCGTCTAGCAATTGCGGCACAAGCTAAGGGAATCACTCTTGGTTTAGAGCCAGTTAATCGCTACGAATCAAATTTAATCAACACAATTGATCAAGCCGTTGAAATGATTAAAGATATTGGCGAACCAAATGTGAAAGTTCATATCGATATTTATCATATGAATATTGAGGAACAAGATCTAGCTTCACCAATTATTAACAATGCTGAGCACATTGGGTATGTCCATATTGGGGCAAGTCATCGCGGTGGACTTGGCACCGGAAACGTCGACTTCGATGAACTATTTGGCGCTCTTGCAAAAATCAATTACAAAGGCGTTATTACCTTTGAGAGTTTCTCCTCGGCGATTGTTCACCCAGACTTATCTCTCGCCTTGGCAATTTGGCGCAACCTCTGGACCGAGAACAAGCCAATGGCACTTAACGCTCGCAAGTACATGGTCGAACATATTGTTCGCGCAAATAATCTCGCTTAATTTATAGCGCTAGCGGAGCATCTTTAGCTAGTGGTGGACGACAAACAACACCGCTAGCACCAGTTAAAGTCCACGCCCCAGCTGAATGTGGAATTAATATTGCATCGCCTTTAACTGCGCTAATTTCTTGGTGGTTCTCAAAAGTAATACTTCCACTACCTTCCAAAACCAACATAATGCTAAATCCAGCGGCAACCTTGCTTGCATTGCCAGCAAGGTAATCGGCGCGAAAATATGGATCAGCAACAGCAGTAAACACTGATTGATCTGTTCCGCTAAAGAGACGATTTGAAAAGACTAATTTACTGGCCTCGTCTTTTTCAATTGGCGTATAACGAAGTGCATCTAAAACAGTATCGAAACCTAATCCGAGGTGACCATCTTTAACGCCATCAACGGCAAAATCATTCCACTCGAGGAGCGCTGATAAATCAGTTGGTTCTTGAAGTTCGAGAACAAATATTCCAGCACCAATTGCGTGCGGTGTTCCTGCAGGAACAAAAACGGTATCTCCTGCTTTAACTTCAAATTTTTGAAGCGAAGCAAGTAGACCATCAGCATCCCTTGCATCTACCATTTTTGATACTTCAGATTTACTTAATTCTTTGCCAAAACCTAACCCCACATTTGCACCTGCTGGTGCTTCCAAAATAATCCAGGCTTCAGTTTTACCGTGTTTAAGCGAGAGATGATCTTTAGCAAACTTACGATTTGGATGATAGTGAACTGGGAGCCGTTGATCTGGATCTAGTAACTTCATTAACAATTCTGTACTTGCTCCGAAGGTATTTAAATGTTCAGCGCCCAACCATTTTTCTGGATTGGCTAGCACTGAATCTCGCAGGTAAGTTCCATCAGATAGAACTGATAGCCCCATTGTTTTTTCACCGAAGCGAGTGGTCATAGAACCAATCCACTCCTCAGGTCGCATCGGACCACCCGGGCCATTGCGTAGTGCACCGATTCGGTACCCACCTTTATAGAAGTGATCAAATTGATTGGATGCAAGTTTCTGAGGTGTAATCATGAAAGCAATTTACTATGACAATACTTTTTTTGCACTCAATCCAAAGATGATTGCCATGGCTGCAGGGACAAGCATTGCCCACCTAAGGGTCATAAACTCGGAGAGAAAACCAATCAATGGCGGACCTATTAGGAAACCAAAATAGGCAACTCCAGTAACCAACGCGACGCCTTCAGCAGCAGACACTTGGCCAGCGTATTTCTCATTTGCAATCGTTCCAGTCGCGCTAATCATCAGAGGTATTACGGTTGAGAGCCCGATTCCCAATAAGAACCAACCGAATATCACGCCATAGATATTTCCGATAAGTAGCCCAGCTGTTAAGCCAAGTCCTCCTATTAACCCCGCCCGGCCAATGACTTTAACCAGGCCAAATTTATGTGCTAGATAATCACCCGATAATCTGCCGGCGACCATGGTGGCAGAGAAGAAAACGTAAGGCAGTGCTGACATAAGTGGTGATGAATTAAAAGTTTCACGCGCAAGAACACCACCCCAGTCCGCAGCTGCCCCTTCACCAACTGCGCCACATAGTCCTACCAATCCAAGAATTACAAACTTTCGAGGCGCCTTTCGTCTCTCATGTTTTTCAAATATATGTTGATCAGCGGATGCTGGCAAGAACCAATTCCTAGTAATAACTGCGATACAAAAGATAAAGATCCCAATAGAAAATGCGTGAATTCGAATTGAGATATCTGTACTGGCAATAAAACCACCGATAGCACCACCAGTTAATCCACCGATTGACCACATGCCATGAAAAGTGCTCATGACTCGCTTGCCAGCTTTGTTCTCTAGGGCAGCGGCTTGGGCATTCATTGAAAGATCATGAATCGAGGAGAGAGCGCCATAGATAAATAACGAGAAGAGAAACCAAGGAAGGCTAAAAAGTAATCCAACTAACGGAACGGCCAACGCTAATGTAAATGCAGAGTACTTTGTAATCGGCCCGCTTCCATATTTTGCAGAACTTCGACTAGCTGGCCGTAGTACAGCTAAAACACCGACCGAACCGCACAGCAATGAGAAGCCGAGCACCCCATTTGAAATTCCTAGTTCTGATTTGAAATCTGGAATTCTTGAAACAAAATTTCCAACAGAAAATCCATTTATAAGAAATGCGATAAGGGTTGCGATGCGAGCTTTTCGATATTCATCGCCCTGAAACATGCGCCAATCGTATCTATAACCCCTACTCTTTACCCCATGTTAGAAATGAATGGCACTAACTTCATCACTGAAAATGAGCGAAGCGGAACTGCGCGAAGTTTATTCTGGCCTTGGGCTGCAGCAAATGTTTCGCTACTCGCTCTCTCATATGGTGCATTCTTTCTTGGTTTCGGAATTTCTTTCTGGCAGGCAACTTTTGCGGCAATTATTGGCACCATTGCCTCATTCGGTTTAGTTGGAATTAGTTCACTTGCAGGTAAGCGAGCGAGCGCTCCAACCATGACGCTTTCACGTGCTGCCTTTGGAGTAAAGGGAAACATTGTTCCGGGGCTTCTTTCATACTTAATTTTTGTTGGTTGGGAGACAGTTTTAGTTTCACTCGCAACGTTGGCAACTGAAACAGTTTTCACGCGAGTAGGGAATATTGATCCCAACATCTCACGCATTCTTGGGTTTTCAATTGCTGCGGGATTAACTATCTTTGGCGGAGTTTTAGGTTTTCAAGTGATTATGCGCCTTCAAAAAACTTTAACAATTGCAACAATTCTTTTAACTATTGGCTACATAATTCTCACAGCAGATCAGGTGAATTGGACCGCAATCTCGGCAATTCCAAGCGGGAGCCTCCAAGCATTTATCGGAGCCTTGATATTTGGCATAACTGGAATTGGCCTAGGTTGGGTTAACGCCGCCGCTGATTATTCAAGATATTTGCCACGAAGTGTTTCTAGCCGTGGTGTAATCGGATGGACAGTTTTTGGCGCATCTATTGTTCCGATAGTTCTAGTTATATACGGTTCACTTTTAGCTGGAAGTAGTAAAACCCTTGGTGAAAAAATTTCAATGGATCCAATTGGTGCACTCACAACTTTAGTTCCAGCTTGGTACCTAATTCCCTTTGCTGCGGTAGCAATACTCGGCTTGATTGGCGGTGCAATTCTTGATTTGTATTCATCAGGGATAACTCTGGTTTCTATCGGGCTTCCAGTAAAGCGCCATGTCGCCGCCTCAATCGATGCAGTAATAATGACAATTGGCACGATTTATATTGTCTGGATTGCTGGAGATTTCTTCGGTCCCTTTCAAGGTTTCTTAATAACCCTTGGAGTTCCAATTGCAGTGTGGTCTGCAATCTTTGTTGCGGATGTAATTATGCGTAAACGCGATTACCTTGAGGCGGATCTATTCAATTCAAAAGGAATTTACGGCGCCTGGAATTTTCGCTCACTTCTCTTGGTGTTATTGGGCTCGGTTGTTGGTTGGGGTTTTGTAACAAATACTTTTGCAAGCTGGCTATCTTGGCAGGGATATTTCTTAGGGTTAATTGGTGGCAAGAGCGGTCCTTGGGCTTATTCAAATATTGGTGTAATCATCGCTCTAGTAATTGGATTCTTTGGGCACATTCTTCTTTCAAGAAAGAGAATAGCTCGCCAAGAAAGCCACAACTAAATTAACTACCAGCTTGTATGTAGCGGACGCCCTTCGGCATAACCAGATGCAGATTGAATTCCCACAACTGCGCGATCAGAGAAGTCCTTGATACTTGTTGCTCCGGCATAGGTAAATGAAGAGCGTACGCCAGCAATAATTTCATCCAATAAATCTTCAACACCAGGACGTGCTGGATCGATATACATTCGAGATGATGAGATTCCCTCTTCGAATAACGCTTTCCGGGCGCGATCAAAGGCGCCATCATTAGAAGTTCTAGCAGCAACAGCGCGCGCAGAGGCCATTCCAAAAGATTCTTTGTAAAGCCGGCCCGTTGCATCTTTATTCAAATCACTTGGTGATTCGAAAGTTCCAGCAAACCAAGAACCAATCATTACTTGCGATGCTCCGGCAGCCAATGCAAGTGCCACATCTCTTGGGTGGCGAACACCTCCATCAGCCCAAACATGTTTGCCGTGCTTCATAGCTTCGGCAGCACATTCAAGGACTGCGGAAAACTGTGGCCGACCAACGCCGGTCTGCATTCGCGTTGTGCACATTGCGCCAGGACCGACTCCAACTTTTACGATATCTGCTCCTGCTTCGATGAGAGCCTTCGTTCCTTCGGCAGTTACAACATTTCCAGCAACTATCGGAATGTTCGGCTTAAGTGCGCGAATTAACTTCAGTGCTTCTATCATTTTAATTTGATGGCCGTGCGCCGTATCAACCACAAGAACATCAGCACCAGCTTCAATTAGCGATTTGGCTTTTGCTGCCACATCGCCATTGATTCCGACTGCGCAAGCGATTCGTAAATTATTATTTGCATCAATTGCAGGTTGATAAAGGGTTGCTCTAAGCGCAGCAGTCCGGGTGAGAATTCCAACAAGATTTCCATTTTTATCAACAACAGGTGCTAAGCGACGGCGCTCCGAATTTAGAAAATCAAAAGCTTCGCGTGGCTCGATTGAATCTGGGACTGTAATTAAATCCTTGCTCATGATCAACTGCAGTTGGGTAAAGCGATCTACGCGCTCGCAATCAGCTTCAGTAACGATTCCTACTGGCTTGCCATCTTTAACAACGATTAGTGCACCATGGGCGCGCTTATTAATAAGGTCAATCGCATCTGCAACTGTTTCGCTAGGCGAGAGAGTCACTGGTGTATCAAAGAAAATATGTCTTGATTTAACCCACTTGATTACATCGCTAACAACTTGAATTGGAATGTCTTGAGGAATTACCGCCATCCCGCCACGGCGAGCAATTGTTTCAGCCATGCGGCGACCGGAGATTGCGGTCATATTTGCCACGATGATTGGGATCGTCGTACCCGTACCGTCATGAGTAGAGAGGTCTACATCCATTCGGCTTGCAATATTGGAAGCGCTCGGGACCATGAAGACATCGTCATAGGTCAGGTCG
>WLCY01000017.1 GCA_009705075.1 Actinomycetota bacterium | reverse complement strand
GCTTGTTCAACATGATTGATATCAACGGCTGAACCAGTATGAATCACAACGCCCTTCGATCCGATTTCACGGGCACGCTTTAAAGAGTAAGCGGTCGAAGCAACAGAATTTTCATAAGTAGCAACGGTCGGCGAACCAAGATTAATTAAGAACGGGGCATGAACATAGGTTTCAATATCTAGTTCGAGCGCCTTATCTCGAAATAATTTATCTGCCTCAACGTTTGCCTCTGGCATTGCCCAGCCACGTGGGTTTGATGCGAAAACTTGGATTGCTTCGGCCTTAACTTCTTGCGCATATGCAATAGAACGCTTTGCCATCCCCCCGGAAGTCGGGGTGTGCGCGCCCAATCTGGGAAGTTTAATCGGGCTAGCCATTGGGAAACCCTAGCCTATGAGATCTTGATTGTTGATCCAGGACTAACTTCGGTTTTCCAATCAGGGGAGATGCTCGTTACCTTCTTCTTCGCCGGCATATTCTTGTTTTCTACTACGAAGCCAAGATCTTCTAAAATTTTGGTCGCTTTATCTTTTGCTAGGCCATAAACATTTGGTACCGCAATCTTTGATGGTCCCTTTGAAATAATCAAAGTCACCTTCTCGCCCCGACCAATAGTTGATACATCACTTGGATCTTGCGAAATTATTGTTCCAATCTCAACAGTGTCGCTGTATTCATACTGACTGTTCACAATAAGTCCAGCGGCTGTCAATTCATTTTGTGCCTCATCGCTAGTCTTACCCTGGAAATTTGTAAGTTCGACTTGTTCGATTCCCTTGCTGACAATTAAATCTACAGTGCTATCTTTTCGGACATCGGAACCAATTGCAGGGCTGCCATCAACAACTAGACCAGCTTCTTGAATCGCGCTAAATTTTTCGGTTACGCGGCCAACTTTTAACCTTACTTTTTCAAGTGCACTTGTCGCTTCCTCGATGGTGAATCCAGAGATATCGGGAACTTCAATTCGCTCTTTACCTTTGGAGATAATCAAGTGGACGGTGCCAGCAATCGCAACGCGACCGCCTCCTGCTGGGTCGGAAGTTATAACTTTTCCTTTTGCTACATCCTCGCTAAAAACCTGCTCAGTTATATCTGTTTTCAATCCAAGTATCGCTACAGCTTCTGCTGCCTGAGTTTGAGTCATGCCCGCTAGTGAAGGAATTACAATTTTATTTCCGGGTCCGGAGATTTTGAACCAGCTAAATGCCACTATTGCGAATAATATAAATAAGGCAATAGCTCGATTACGTTTTACGCGCTTTGAGACTTTACGTTTACGTGTGGTCTGACTAGTCCGGCTCTTATCCGAGGAATTAGTATTCTCGCGCATTAGATTGCCCCTCTTTAGATCGATCTGAGTAGTTACACTTTTTAATAGTTCTAGCTTTCCGCGTTTCTTCTTTGCAACCTTAGCTTTTGGTATTGGAATATCTAATTCAAGGCTCATCTGACGGCGATTTGGATCTATCTTTGAGAGCAGCGCAAGAACTCGCTCTTGCATAGCCCCAGCATCCTTAAAACGTTTGTCAGGGTTATTTGAAGTTGCCTTTAAAACTATTTCATCCAGTTCGGCTGGAATTTCAGAAATCAATGTAGAAGGCGCCGGAATGTTTTGGTTAACATGCATGTAGGCGATCTGAATTGGACTCTCACCGTCGTATGGTTTTTTACCCGTTAGCATTTCAAATAAAACTATTCCGAGCGCGTACACATCACTGCGCATATCTGATACCCCGCGTTGTACTTGTTCAGGGGAGAGATATGAGACGCTACCTAAAATAACGCTTGATTCGGCCGTCAGCGTTGAGCCAAGTTCGGCGCCTTTTGCTAACCCGAAATCTGCGATTTTTACTCGACCATCTTTAGAAATCAAAACATTCTCTGGCTTAATATCGCGATGTAAAATTCCATGTTTATGGGCAGCGGCCATCGCTGCTGCAATAGGTGCGAAATATCTCAAACTCTCCGTGACGCCAAGAGCTCCTTGATCTGCGATTACATCTCGAAGCGTAAATCCTTCGATATATTCCATAACAATAAAAACAGCAGGGACACCACTTTGGTTCCAACCTTGATCTTGAATTGCAACGATATTCGGATGTGCAAGCGCCGCAGCAGCTTTCGCTTCACGTATGAATCTCGCAACAAAATCTTCATCATTGGCCAAATGAGGGTGCATTATTTTTACGGCAACACTGCGATCAAGACGGAGATCGAGTGCGTAATAAATGGTTGCCATGCCACCAGAAGCGACCACCTTCTGGAGTTGGTAGCGGTTATCGATAATTTCGCCGGTTAAGTCGGACACGCTTAAATCTTAGACAGTGCCAAGCCCACTTAAGCGGTAATCCGCGCTGTTCCGACTCTCTTCTTTCTTGAAATGTGCCTCTTGTTCCATAAGGAAAGCGGGCAGGTATTGCGCCACGGCAGTGCCATCTCGCTCTAAGACTCTCGCCAATCCCTCTTCTGCTGGAACCTCTATCCAAAGCGCCAACGATACAAATTTGCGAATTGAACTCTGGCCCGAACCAACGCCTTCAATTATTAAAAATTCAGGTGCTGGGGCAGAAATTGCGCTTTGTTTAGATTCGGCTAACCAATCGTATGGTTCATAAATTACTTTCAAAGTACTTTGTAAAGTTTCTAACAAATCTTGCAGTTTTAAGGTGAGAATTGGCGTGAGGGTAGATTGCCAGCCCTCATATAAATCATCCATATGAATTGTATGAACAGATTTCAACTCGGATGCCAGTAACTTTGCGAGTGTAGTTTTACCTGAGCCAGCTGGACCATCAATCGTGATTACGATAGACGGTCCGCAAATTGGGCTTAACGTCGAAAGTCTGGCTTTAATTTGCGCTAGTTGCAGATTCACGTAACCAGCGCTTCCAACCGCCGACGGCGATTAACACAAAGATAAAATAGAGAATTGCAGTTAAGTATTGCTTGCCATGCCAATATTGATAGGTGTAAACCGAATCGACTACAACCCAGATGATCCAACTTTCATATCTCTGGAGAACCATTAAAAACTGGGCAATACAACTTCCAACAAATCCAAAGGCATCTGTGAGCGATGCCGCCGCACCAATTTTTTTGAGAACTGGGTATAACGCGAACCATGAAATTAGATAGGCGGCGCCCCAAATTTGCATCTCTCGCTTGGTAAGGCGCTGCGGCCTGGCGCCTTTTGGCCCCCAACCAAACCAACCGGCGATCGCACCGGCAATAAAAATAAACTGCAAGAAACCACTTGCATAGTATTTCCACTGAAAAAATAGCGCAGCATAAAGCAACGAACTTATGCTCCACCATGGCCAAGTTTTCCTAGGCCCAAAAACTCCAAGCCAGACTCCGATTATTGAAGTAATAAATGCTAATAATTCTAGAAGTGATAATTGATATCCCCATGCTGTAAATACTGTGGCCATTAAATTCATCGATAAACCCCTTTCCAATTCGCATTACCGAACTGGTATTACGGTCGATCTGAATTTCAGATCCTCTCAGCCAATTTCTCGGCTCCCGTTAAGAAAGTACGTTATCAAACTATCGGGCGGCGCGGGCCCGAAGTAGCGCTGGAAAAGCTACTTTAATTCGACGCCAGGTTGAAGTCTTGGCGCGCTTATCAAATATTTGGTAGTCAATCTTCTCTACCTCATCGACTATTCCGCAATAAAGTTCGGAGGCTGCTTCAATACATGCTTGTGATTGCGGTGCCAACAATTTAATCCCAGGTGCTGCTTCTTTCTGTAACCTTCGAACTCTTGCAATTTGTTCTTTCAGCGCAGATTTAATCTGAGGGGTTAGAACTCTCGCCTCTAGCATTTCATGCGTTACTCCATGGGATTTAAGTTCGTCGATCGGGAGATAGATACGGCCTCGATCTAAATCTTCACCAACGTCTCGAATGAAGTTAGCGAGTTGAAAAGCTGTGCCTAGTTTCTCAGCCGCAATATTTGCATCGGGCGATGAGGCGCCAAGAATTGGGACCATTTGAAGTCCGATTACAGAGGCGGATCCGTACACATATTCCATTAAATCTTCAAAGGTTTGATACTCACTAACAGTTAAATCCATTGTCATTGACTTCATAAAGGCTTCAAAGTGGGCTATCGGTATTTCAAAGCGGTTAACGGTATCGACCAATGCGCGCCCGATGTGATCGTGGCTAACCCCGCTTTTTATATCTGCCAAAACTTGGCTGCCCCATGTTGAAAGCTCTGCTGCTTTCTCGTCATCGCTAAGCGTGGAATTCAAATCGTCAACTATTTCATCTGCATATCTAGCAAAACCGTAAAGCGCATGAACAAAGGGACGTTTTTCCGGAGGAAGCAGAAGAGTTGCTAAGTAATAAGTTTTGCCATGTAGCGAGTTGAGCCGTTTGCATTCGGCGTAAGAAGCCCGAAGTGCTGGATCAGAAATTCCAGCTGCAGTTAGCTCATCCATTTACTTAACTGGTCCAACAATTCTTTCAGCTGCAAGACGTCCAGAAATTAACACCATTGGAACTCCAACTCCGGGTTGGGTACCAGATCCCGCAAAGACCACATTTTCAAAACCCTTTGCCATATTTCGCGGACGAAATGGTCCAGTTTGAAAGAAGGTATGCGCACTAGCAAATGGTGCACCTTGCTCCATTCCTTGGTTCTTCCAATCTAGTGGAGTTGTCATATGTTCGACTTCAACAGAATCTGCGAATCCATCGTAGCCGCGCTCTTCCATGGTGCGAAGCATTTGATCTCGATATTTAGATCCCTGAACTTTCCAATCAATATCGGCCGAAAGATTTGGCGTAGGGAATAGGACATAGTAGGAGTTCTTACCTGCAGGAGCTAAATCTTTATCATCATGGCTTGGAACGGTAACTAGCAAGCTGGGATCGGTCATCAGAGTTTTTTTCTTAATTAGCTCATCAAACACACCATCCCAAGATTTTCCGAAGTGGATATTGTGGTGGGCCAGGCGGTCATAACTCTTATTTGAGCCAATCAGCAGCGTTACACATGATGGCGAATAGTTAAGTCTCTTAACTGAAGGTGGAGTTCTGCCAAGTAATTCACGCCAAGCAACAGGGAGGTCAGGATTCAAAATAACCGCATCACAGGCAATGCGATCACCGTTGGCAGTAATTACTGCGCGAGCTCGGCCACCAGAGTGTTCAATAGATGTGACTGTTTGATTGTATTTAAATTCAACGCCATGTTTAGCGGCAGCTCCAGCCAGCGCTCGAGGAAGTGCATGCATCCCACCCTTAGGGAAGAAGACGCCATTAACCGAGTCCATATATGCAATTACTGCATAAATGGCTAGCGCTTGTTGTGGACTTACCCCGGCATACATAGCTTGGAATGAGTAAACCTTCTGGGTGCGCGGATCTTTAAGGAAGTCATTTACCTTAGGAGCAAGTCTACGGAAGCCTCCTAGCGCTACAAGTCTTGCCAAATTTGGAGTTAACAAATTAAGAGGTGAATCAATATTTCGATCAATGAAATCTTTCATCTCATATTTGTAAAGCTTGGTTACGAAATCTACATATTTGCCGTAACCGGCAGCTTCCTCTGGACCAATTACGCTTCTAATCTCTTCTTGCATTCGCCCGGTTTCGGCATGAACATCAAGAGTCGATCCATCATGATAGAAAGCACGGTACAAAGGTTTTAACGGGAGAAGTTCTAACCAATCTTCAAGTTTTTCACCAACACAGGAGAGCGCATCTTGGATTAGGTCGGGCATAGTTAAAACTGTTGGACCGGTATCGAAGGAGTAACCCTCTTTATTAAGCAAACCATTACGACCGCCAGGAACGCTCTCGCGTTCTATAACAGTAACTTTCCGCCCAGCACCTGCAAGGCGAAGAGCAGCGCTCAGCCCACCAAGTCCGGCGCCAACAATTACAACATGATCAGTTGGGCCTTTTACGCGTGCCGACATTTAATATCCAATACTTAAAGAGTTCGTTGGGTGACAATGGTGAGCAGTTGCTCCAATGCAACTTTTGCCAGTGGGTCAATCTCACCATATTCAAGGGCTGAATGCGCGCTAGAAGTCAGGCTAGAAATTAAATCTTCAACCTCAGCAAGTGCGCCAGAATCGATAATTATATTTCGAACGTGCAGGACATCTGCTTCTGTTAAGTCTTGATTTCCAAGGGCGCGATTCAACTCCGCCTTGGATTTAGCATCTGCTAGCGCCATAGTTTTAGCCAGTAGAACAGTTCGTTTTCCTTCACGTAAATCATCGCCGGCGGGCTTACCAGTTTCATCTGGATTACCAAAAATTCCTAGAACATCATCGCGGAGCTGAAAAGCCTCACCGAGGGGCAGACCATAATCGGAGAAAGTTTTCATTAGTGATTCGGCAGCGCCACCAAGTGCAGCTCCAAAGTGAAGTGGTCGTTCAATCGTATATTTGCCAGATTTGTATCGAGCAACTTTTAGCGATCTTTCGACGGATTCTGATGCAAGAGCTTGCTCGTAGATATCTAAATATTGCCCAGCCATTAATTCAACGCGCATCTCGTCATACATTGCAAGAGCTCTAACTAAAGTTTCACCATTAATGCCAGATTGATGCAGCATCTTCGCAGACCAGACAAGCGCCAAATCTCCGAGCAGAATCGCAGCTGAGATTCCAAATTGCTCAGCTGATCCACTTAACTTTTCTGCCTTATGTTGCGCTTCAAAGGCTTTGTGTATCGAAGGGGCGCCACGTCTTGTGTCGGAGGCATCCATAACATCGTCGTGCATGAGTGCACAAACATGCACTAATTCAAGTGCGGCGCAGGCTCGCAATATTTCAGGGCTCGGTTTAGAACCGGTGCCAAGAAATCCAATGTAGGCAAAGAGCGGGCGAAGGCGTTTGCCGCTATCTAATAAGAAACGTTCCATTGCATTAGCCACGGGCGTTAATTCTGAGCCAATTTCATTTAGATATTTATTCTCGCCTGCCACAAAGTTAAGTAACTCTTGATTTATCGAGTTACGAATCTCTTTGAGGTCTGCAGTAGCGGAAAAATTCACGTCGTAAGGGTAGCCTGAGCCGCTATGGAACGCATGACGGTTTCGGTTGAGTTCTTTCCGCCGAAGGATGACGCTGGTGAAGCGCGCCTCTGGGAGGCCAGTACAGCTCTCGAATCAATCTCGCCAGATTTTATTTCAGTTACATATGGCGCCGGTGGAAGCACCCGCGACCGTACAGTTCAAATTACCAAAGAGATAACTAAGCGCACCGGGCGAAGCACTGTTGCTCACCTAACTTGTGTGGGCTCCACTAAGGATGAACTCATTGAGATTCTTGGTCAGTACAAGAGCGCAGGAATAAAAAGTATTTTGGCTCTCCGCGGTGATCCAGTTGGGGGACCGGCTGCAAAATGGGTTTCTAAACCAGGTGGATTTGATCATGCTGATCAATTAGTTGAACTTGCTATGGGCCAAGGAGGATTCGAAGTTGGCGTAGCTGCATTTCCAGATGGCCATCCAGCAAGTGATGGCAATTTAACAAAGGATATTGATGTCTTGCTTTCTAAGGAACAACTTGGTGCCACTTTTGCAACAACCCAATTCTTCTTCGAAAGTTCAAAGTGGGAAACTCTGGTATCAGAGTTAGCAAAGCGAGGATCTGCACTTCCGATAATTGCCGGAATCTTGCCAATAACTAATGTTAAGCAACTACAGCGCATGGCTGAACTCGGAGGAACGGCAATTCCGGTTCAAGTTTCTAAGTTATTCAATGAAATTGCAGATGACCCTGAAGCGGTAAAAAGAGCAGGGATCGAATTGGCCACAAATCTCTGTAATGAATTAATTGATCTAAAAGTTCCAGGATTGCACTTCTACACGATGAATTCTTCGCCTGCGACGTTAGAGATTTGTACGAATTTGGGGCTAACCAACCGTGAATAAATCTGATTTCTTTTCCACGTGGTCCAAGCTTCATGGGGGCGCAAAGATTGAAGGCGTAGTAAAAATTTGGTTAGAAATTTCATTTGTTTTTGTTCGACCACTTGCAGGGCTGAGAATCACGCCAAATATGTTGACTCTCTCCGGTTTAGCCTCTGCGGTCGCGCTCTGGCATTTCGCCAATAGCTGGCTGGCGGCGCTCTTCTTGGTGCTCTCACTTTTCTTCGACGGAGTTGACGGCTCTCTTGCGATCTATTCGAGGATTACAAGTAAGTTTGGCGCTTTCACTGATTCATTTGTTGACCGCTTATCGGAAGTTTTCTGGGCACTTGCGCTATACAAACTTGGTGTCCCGGCCATATTTGTTTTTCTCGCTCTTCTGGCAACCTTCACCCAAGAATATTTACGAGCAAGGGCAGGTGGACTTGGCCATAATGAAGTTGGGCTTGTAACTATTTGTGAAAGACCAGTTCGCGCGAGCCTGATATTCATTGCGATTATCACCAAGTTAATTGGTTGGGATTTAGTGGAAGTTATTGCAGGAATTTGGGTTGTGATGCAATTTTTTGCTTTAGTTCAACTAACCATCAGCCTTCACAAGCGTCTAACTAATTAGCTCGACCAATTGCTTCCGCAACAATTTCGGCGCT
>WLCY01000160.1 GCA_009705075.1 Actinomycetota bacterium | reverse complement strand
CCGAAAGCTAGTGACGCGATTGTCGTTTTAGGTGCCGCCCAATTTGATGGTGTTCCTAGCCCAGTATTGGAGGCTAGATTATTGGAAGCAAAGCGAATTTTCAGATCTAAACTAGCGCCAAGAATTCTAACCGTCGGTTCACGCGCACCTGGTGATCGCACAACCGAAGCTGCTAGCGGTTTCTATTGGTTAGTAGATCATGGAGTTTCAAAGAAGTTTGTCGATTCAATTCCTTATGGCAGAGACACTCTTGCAAGCACAAAAAGTTATGTCGGCGTTATGAAGAAATTGAATTTGAAATCAGCGATAATTGTCACCGATCAATATCACTGCCTACGCGCAATAACCATGGCTGAAGATCTGGGTATCACCGCGACTTGCGCGCCGACTAAAACTGGCCCCGCTTCAACTTCGACCTCGAGCTTTCGTTACTTGGTACGAGAAACAGGCGCATATTTAGCCTATGTCACCGTTGGACGGCATGGTATTCACCTGACCGATCAAGTTAAGAATTAAGCAAGGAGTTAGGGTTACGCCACTATGGTTTTAAAGGCAGCGATTGAACATTCGGGCTATACCGACTTTGATCGTGCGCGCTTTTTGGATGAACCAGCAAAACGGTTAGGTCGAACTGAATTCGCTAGAGACCGGGCCCGCATTATTCATTCGTTTGCACTACGTCGTCTGGCAGCAAAGACTCAAGTCGCAGTTCCATGGGCGACAGATTTTCCGCGTACCAGACTTTCGCATTCACTTGAATGCGCGCAAGTTGGTCGCGAACTTGGCGCTGCACTTGGCGCAGATCCAGATTTAATGGAAGGTGCATGTCTCGCACATGACATCGGCCACCCGCCATTTGGTCACAACGGCGAAGACGCCTTAAATGAAACTGCTTTAAGTTGTGGTGGCTTCGAAGGAAATGCGCAAAGTTTCAGATTACTAGTTCGCTTAGAAGCTAAGACTGTTGATGCTGAGGGAATCTCACTTGGTTTGAATTTAACGCGCGCAAGTTTAGATTCTGCAACTAAATATCCTTGGCCGCGCGCAATCAATGCCCGCAAATTTGGCGTTTACGATGATGATTTAGAAATATTTAATTGGGTGCGAGATAAAGCGCCGGAAGGAAGCCAATCATTCGAAGCTCAGATTATGGATTGGTCAGATGATGTTGCCTATAGCGTTCATGATTTAGAAGATGCCCTAGTTTCCGGCCAAGTAAAGTTGCATGATTTAACAAATGATTTTCCAGATATCTATAAAGATGCCCAATCCAACAACTTGGCCGATATCACAATCGATGAAGCCAGAATTGCCCTAGAAGATTTACAGCAACTCTCATGCTGGCCTAAAGAATATGATGGCAGCCACCGCGCTCTTGCAAGGTTAAAAGATTTAGCAAGCCAACTTGTAGGTCGCTTCGCAAGAGTTGCCGAAGAAGCAACCCGTGAACAGTATGGCCAAGGCGCCCTGACTAGATATAGTGCAAATCTTGTTGTTCCACGTGCTCAACGTGTTGAAGTGGCGTTCCTTAAGTCACTTGCTGGTTTCTACATTATCAACTCCGCGCATTCTGCAAAGCGATATGACAACGAGCAGACCTTGATTCATGAATTGGTTGCAGCCGTATTAAAAGGTGCACCAAATACTCTCGAATCTTTCTTCCTCCAAGATTGGCAGCGAGCGAAGACTGATGAAGCCAGGCTTCGTGTCGTTATTGATCAAGTCGCCTCGCTAACTGATCCAGGGGCTATCGCACTTCACTCACGGTTAAGATAAGAGCCATGGCTTCCGGTCGAATTCGCGATGAAGATGTCACCTATGTGCGTGATAACAGCGCGATTGATGATGTCGTCGGCGACTTCGTTCAATTAAAGAGCGCTGGTGGCGGACAGAAAAAAGGTCTCTGCCCATTTCATGATGAGAAAAGTCCGTCATTTCACGTAACACCAAGCAAGGGTTACTTTCACTGCTTTGGTTGTGGCGTCGGGGGAGATGCAATCGCATTTTTAATGAAGATCGATCACCTCTCCTTCTCGGAATCTGTTGAACGTCTCGCCGATCGCATGGGCTACACCTTGCGTTATGACGGCACAAATACCAACACTGGACCAAGCATTAATCGCTCTCGCCTCGTTGCAGCAAATGTTGCCGCTATGAACTTTTATCGCGAACAAATAAATCTTCCGGGGAGCGCGCAAGTTGGCCGAGATTTTCTGCAGAAGCGGGGCTTTGATAAAGCAGCAGCGGAGCTATTTGGCGTTGGATATGCACCAGATGAATGGGATGGACTTTACAAACACTTAAAATCTCTTGGCTTTAGTGATAGCGAACTTTCACTTGCTGGACTAACCAAGGATGGCAGCAAGGGTCCGATTGATAGATATCGCAATCGTTTAGTCTGGCCAATAAAAGATATTTCAGGTGATGTAGTTGGCTTTGGTGCACGTAAGCTGGCAAGTGATGAGGTGGATCAAGGTCCGAAATACTTAAATACTGCAGAGACTCCGCTCTACAAGAAAAGTCAGATTCTTTACGGCCTGGATATGGCAAAGAAAGAGATTGCCAAGAAGCGCCAGGTAGTGATTGTTGAGGGCTATACCGATGTTATGGCTGCACATTTAGCGGGAATTACAACCGCTGTTGCAACATGTGGCACGGCATTTGGTGATGACCACATTCGAGTTATTCGAAGGCTGCTAATGGATGATGACGCTTTTCGCGGTGAGGTAATTTTCACCTTCGATGGTGATGCTGCAGGACAGAAAGCAGCGCTTCGAGCATTTGGCGATGATCAGAAATTCGTTGCTCAAACTTTTGTTGCAGTCGAACCTTCAGGCATGGATCCATGTGATTTGCGAATTGCATCAGGTGATGCCGCAGTCCGCGACTTAATTGCACGACGGGTTCCACTATTCGAATTCGCGATTAAAAGCGAGATTGCAAAATATGACATCAACGCCGCCGAAGGTCGAGTTTCCGCGCTAAACCAAGTTGCACCACTAAT
>WLCY01000016.1 GCA_009705075.1 Actinomycetota bacterium | reverse complement strand
TCATTGCCATGGGCGCTATTTAAGCAGGGTTGGGCTGAAAATGTGCGTGAAAAGTGAACTCATTTTTTCCCAATCGTGGTGGTGCTTCTGACCACTTTTGGCTACTTCAGCAGTTATTAATTCACCGCCACACTTGGAAATCAATTCTGCGAGGCGATTTCCCTGCGTAAGAACTGCGGGATCTGCGATGGCGATATCTACTTTGAACTCAGGAAGATGGGAAAGTACTAATTCTAAATGCTGCTCGGGAGTATTGCCTGCGAATTCATCGGCATCGACTGGCTCTGGAAGATTGAAAATCATAATCTTCTTGGCCGAACTCCTTGAGATTGCTTGCGCCAGATCTTTCATAAGAAAATGCGGCATAACACTTGAGAACCATGAGCCTGGACCAAAGGTTAGCCAATCAGCTTCCGCGATTGCATCCAATACTTCAGGAGTATTTCTTGGCTTCTCTGGGAGCAACTTCAGTGATATCAACTCGCCTTTTGCAGTTGCAACTTCTATTTGTCCACGGATAACTTCATCGCCTTTACTTGTCCGGAATACACCTTCAATGTCCAGCGGATCTAGTGACATTGGAAGTACTCGGCCTACAATTTTAAGTAACTCTCCGACGCGATCGATTCCTGCAACAAGATCATCTGAGCTATCCCAGAGCGCCGTCAGTAAGAGATTGCCAAGTGCATGGCCATTTAAATCACCTTCACTGGTGAACCTATGTTGAATAATCTCGGCCCAACTCTGTCCCCAAGAATCAGCGGAGCAAAGTGCAGCAAGTGCCATTCGGAGATCTCCGGGCGGAAGAAAATTGAACTCTTCTCGTATTTTTCCACTCGATCCACCGTTATCAGCGACCGTAACCACTGCGGTAATTTCTGGAGTCACATCGCGGAGTGCAGTTAGCGTCGCGGCAAGGCCATGCCCACCGCCGAAAGCGACGACTTTCTTTCCACTGACTGAGCTCAAATCTCCCGACCCAAATCTCGATGAACCGCTTGCGCTGAAATCTTTTTCTCGCTTGCTTGCTCGGAGTTAGCAAAGCGCTTGGCTAGCTCCTCTGAGATTGCGACGCTTCGATGTTTGCCACCGGTGCAACCAATTGCGAGAGTTAAATACTTTCGTCCTTCCTGAATGAAGCCACTTGCGATTGTTTCAAATAACGACTCATACTTCGTTAGAAATTCCTGAACGTTTGTACTCGCCAGAACATTATCCGATACGGCCTTGTCCAAACCCGTAAGGGGCCGTAACTCTGGAATCCAATGCGGATTCGCAATGAATCTACAATCCATAACTAAATCTGCATCAACCGGGATTCCATATTTATAGCCAAAGGAGAGAATGTTTACCCGCAGATTAGAACCTGAATCAGAGCTAAATACTTCACCTATTTTTGCTTCGAGCTGATGAATATTAAGCGCAGATGAATCGATTACAAGGTCGGCAGCAGACCGAACATCTTGCAATCGGACCCGCTCTTTTGCAATTCCATCGAGAATGCGATCCGGTCCTTGAAGTGGATGAGGTCGCCGCGTCGCTTCAAATCGCCGGACCAGAGCTTCATCAGATGCGTCAACAAAAAGTATCCTCCTGGCGATCTTATTCTCAGCAAGGTTCGAGAGCGCCTTAGTTAAATCATCAAAGAATTCGCCGCCCCGCACATCAATAACCACTGCGATTGAAGATGGTGTTTTTGCCGTCATTTCCCAGAGCGTCGCAATCATGGAAGGCGGCAAATTATCAACCACATACCAACCGAGATCCTCTAGTGCGTGAGCTACCGTTGATTTACCCGCACCACTCATCCCCGTAACAACGAGAACTTCATTAGAGCCCATTGGGTAATCCTCTCAAGTAATCTCGCCGGTTTCCATATTGATTTGCTGTCCTTCCTGAATTGAACTCAAGTGTCCCACGATTAATTCCGCGATATTGCTTCCGATTCCTGGAATGGTAGAAATCTCAAGTACTGAAGCCTTTCGAATAGCTGCTACCGAGCCAAATTTTTCAAGTAAAGCAGCCCTTCTTGACTCCCCTAATTTGGGAATATCGTCCAGCAAAGATTCCAACATTACTTTTGAGCGCTTGCTTCGATGGAATGTAATCGCAAAGCGATGCGCCTCATCGCGAATTCGCTGCAATAAATAAAGCCCTTCGCTATGCCTTGGAAAAATGATCGGCTCTTTGCTATCAGGTAGCCAGACTTCTTCCAACCTTTTCGCTAAACCGCAGATTGAGATATCTGAAATACCAAGCTCGGCAAGTGCTTTAGCTGCCGCAGATACTTGAGGTGCACCTCCGTCGACAACAATTAATTGCGGCGGATATGCGAATTTCGGACGTGACCCACCTAGTTCCGCAATCTCCGAATTATCAACTTCACGTTCAGCCAAATACCTCTTGAGCCTTCGAGTCAAAACATGATGCATAGCCCTCGTATCATCGAAGCCAGCATCGTCATCGATTGCGAATCTGCGATAGTCACTTTTCTTTATCTGACCATCCTCAAACACAACCATAGATGCCACCATATGCTTACCTTGGATATTCGAGATATCAAAGCACTCAATTCGTAGTGGTAGTTCTGGCAAATCAAGTAGGTTTGCAATCTCTTCCAGCGCCCGGCCAGAAACGGCAGCATCGTTTGACCGCTTACTTAAATGTTGGATAAGTGCTTGATTCGCATTTCGTTTGACCGTGTTGATTACATCAAACTTATCGCCTCGTAGCGGCTTTGTAACGCTAACTCGATGCCCTGATTTTTCAGATAGCCATTCTTCAATTACCTCAATGCTTTCAGGGAGTTCATCGACAAGAATCTCACTCGGCGGATCTAGCTCTGAATAAATCTTGGAAATCATTGCAGCTATAACGCTCTCGCCCTCGAGAACATCAGCGCGATCAAGTATCCAAGATCGAGAGCCGACAACACGACCATATCTCACTGAAAACATCGTGACAGCAGAGTGGGTGATTTCAGAGTGGGTCGCTAATAAGTCGGCTGAGAAATTTTCGTTTAGAAACGTGCCAGCAGTTTCGGCAGAGCGTTCGATTGCAGTAATTTGATCTCGAATTTTTGCAGCCTGCTCAAATTCCTCGCGTTCAGCTGCCTCGGCCATATCCTTACTTAGAGCTAAAGCAATATCGCCTGAGTTTGTGTCAACAAACTTAATAAGTTTCTTAGCTAGATTCTGATGATCCTCTTTCGAGATCCATGAAACACAGGGAGCGCTGCACTTTCCGATATCTCCCAGCAAGCACTGCCGTTTGCTCTTAACTGCTCTTGAAAAATTGGAGTCCGTGCAACTACGAATCGGATATAACTTTTGGATGACATCAAATGAACTCCGCAGCGCCCAAGCATGTGCGTATGGCCCGAAGTATTTAACGCCTGCTCGCTTCTTAGCCCTTGAAATAAACAACCTTGGAAATTCCTCAGAAACACTCACAGCGAGGTACGGATACGACTTGTCGTCTTTAAATTGAATATTGTATTTAGGGTTCTCACTTTTAATCCAAGTAAATTCAAGTTGGAGCGCTTCAATCTCCGTATTTACGATAGTCCAGTCGACTCTTACCGCGGAATTAACCATGCGATAAGTTTTTTCTTGCAGGTTCTTCTGGAAATAAGAATTGAGTCGATTCTTAAGATTCTTAGCCTTACCTACATAAATTACGACGCCCTTCTCATCAAAGAAGCGATAAACACCAGGGTCACTCGGAATTGATGCAGGCCGATAACTCTGTGGATCTGCCATTTGTCTATCCCTTTAGCGATGCCGTAAGAAATGTTCCGGTGTAACTAGCTTTATTCTTTGCGACTGCTTCTGGGGTTCCTTCGGCGACAACAATTCCGCCACCTGAGCCACCTTCTGGCCCCATATCAATTACCCAGTCGGCCGACTTAATAACATCCAAATTATGCTCGATAACAATCACGGTATTTCCAGTATCAACCAGTCGATTTAAAACAATTAGAAGTTTTCTGACATCTTCGAAATGCAGCCCAGTAGTTGGTTCATCTAGAACATAAATTGTGCGACCAGTCGATCGACGTTGAAGTTCAGTTGCTAACTTAACGCGCTGCGCTTCGCCCCCAGAAAGTGTTGGAGCGGATTGGCCAAGTCTGACGTAGCCAAGTCCGACATCATTTAGCGTCTTTAAATATCGAGCGATAGCAGGGACGGATTCGAAGAAGGTGAAGGCCTCTTCGATTGGCATGTTAAGAACCTCGGCAATTGTCTTGCCTTTGTAGTGAACTTCTAAGGTCTCGCGGTTATAGCGAGCACCGTGGCAGACCTCGCAAGGAACATAAACATCCGGCAATAAGTTCATGTCGATAGTGATAGTTCCATCACCAGCACAGTTTTCGCAGCGACCGCCCTTTACGTTGAAAGAGAAGCGACCTTGCAAATAGCCACGAATCTTTGCTTCAGTAGTTTCGGCAAATAGCGCGCGAACTTTGTCAAAGACACCTGTGTAAGTCGCTGGATTGGATCTAGGTGTTCGGCCGATAGGTGATTGATCAACATGAACAACTTTGTCTAGTAGTTCTAGACCAGAAATTGACTTATGTCGCCCAGGAACTATACGTGCACCATTTAATTTATTGGCTAAAACTGAATAGAGAATGTCATTTACCAAAGTTGATTTCCCAGAACCACTGACGCCAGATACTGCGACGAAAGCGCCTAGCGGAAATGTCACATCGATATTCTGTAGATTATTTTCCCGCGCACCTTTAACGGTCAAACTTCGCTTAGCATCTAACTCGCGGCGCTTCTTCGGAACTTCAATTTTGGTTCGTCCTGATAGATAGGCCCCAGTAATTGAGTCCTTCGCTGCTATGAGCGCGGCATAGTCTCCAGATGAAACAACATGACCACCGTGTTCGCCGGCTCCTGGACCTATATCAACGATCCAATCCGCAGTTCTAATCGTGTCTTCATCGTGTTCAACCACAATCAAGGTATTTCCAAGATCGCGTAACCTCGTTAAAGTCTCAATCAACCTGCGATTATCGCGCTGGTGTAGCCCGATACTCGGTTCATCTAAAACATAGAGAACTCCAACAAGGCCAGAGCCGATTTGGGTGGCAAGGCGAATTCGCTGAGCTTCGCCCCCAGAAAGTGTCGCAGCCGGGCGATCTAATGAGAGGTAATCAAGACCCACATCCAGCAAGAAACCTAAACGAGCATTTACCTCTTTTAAAACCCGCTCCGCAATCTGCTTCTCTCGAGCGTTTAGCGAAATCTTATTTAGAAATTGGGCGCAATCCTTTATCGAAAGCTCACAGATAGCCGCAATGCTCTTATCGCCAATTGTTACTGCCAACACCTCAGGCTTTAGCCGAGATCCTTTACATACCGGGCAAGGTGTTTCGCGCATGTACGCTTCAAATTTATCTCGGGAAAAATCGCTATCAGTTTCTAGGTGGCGACGTTCAATGAAAGAGACAACACCTTCAAAACCGGTCGAATAATTTCGATCACGTCCATATCTATTCTTGTATTTCACATGAACTTCAAAATCCCAGCCATTTAAAAGTGCATCTTTCGCCTTCGCAGGAAGTTTCTTCCATGGCGTATCCATAGAAAACTTTAATTCGCGTGCCAATCCTTCAATCAAACGAGCCCAATACCCAGTTGACTGGCCACCAGCCCACGGAGCAATGGCTCCTTCGTTAATTGAGAGATCCTCATCTGGTACGACCAACTCTTCATCGACCTCTAACTTTGTGCCAATGCCCGAGCAGTCAGGGCAAGCACCAAATGGTGAGTTAAATGAGAAAGAACGTGGTTCCAGCTCTTCAAAAGACAAGCCACAATCATGGCAAGCCATATGTTCGCTATAGGTTCGCTCTTTATCTGGTGAGCCAGCTTTAGCGTCAACGAAATCTAGAATTACAAGGCCGCTTGCCAGGCGAAGCGCCGTCTCAATCGAATCGGTAAGTCTGGTTTTAGAATCTGCCTTCACTGTTAGACGATCTACAACTACATCAATCGTATGCTTCTCTTGTTTCTTCAACTTTGGAACTTCAGCTATTGGATAGACAACACCATCGACACGAACTCTAGAAAAACCTTGAGTTGTAAAATCTTTGAAGAGATCTAAAAACTCGCCTTTACGGGCCCTAATTACGGGTGCAAGAACCAGGAACTTAGTATCAACGGGCATTGCAAGAATTTGATCAACAATATTCTGCGGGGTTTGTTTCGCAATCGCTTTGCCACAACTTGGACAATGTGGGCGTCCAGCGCGCGCGAATAACAAACGGAGATAATCATAAACTTCTGTGATTGTTCCAACAGTAGAACGGGGATTTCGATTGGTAGATTTCTGGTCGATTGAAACTGCAGGTGAAAGTCCTTCAATGAAATCCACATCTGGCTTATCCATCTGCCCTAAGAATTGTCTGGCATATGCCGACAAGGATTCAACGTATCTGCGTTGACCTTCAGCAAAAATCGTGTCGAAGGCAAGAGAAGACTTTCCTGAGCCAGATAGACCTGTAAAAACAATCAGAGCATTGCGCGGCAAATCAATTGAAACATTCTTTAAATTATGTTCGCGGGCTCCCCGCACAACTAACCGATCGATGCTCAAGTCCCCGCCTCTTCCATTCCGCGGAGCTCTTTCTTGAGCTCTCGTATCTCATCTCTAAATCTTGCAGCAAGTTCAAATTGCAGATCACTCGCCGCCAATTTCATCTGATCAGTAAGAGATTCTATGAGACCAATTAGCTCTTGTCTTGGTAAAGAGTGCCCTGAAACCCTCACTCCCGAAGATGGCACCTGCTTATCAAGGCCCGCAGTGTCTTCTGCTTCCTTCGTAATTGAATCCGTTATATCTGATATTTTTTTGCGAAGCGGCGTTGGGTCGATTCCATTTGCAGTGTTGTAGGCGACCTGTTTTTCTCGGCGACGATTGGTCTCATCGATAGCCTGTGCCATGGCAGGTGTGATGCTGTCTGCATACATATGTACTTCACCGGAAACATTTCGAGCAGCACGACCAATAGTTTGAATGAGCGATGTAGCAGAACGCAAGAACCCTTGTTTATCAGCGTCGAGAATCGCAACAAGTGAAACTTCTGGTAGATCTAAACCTTCGCGGAGTAAATTGATTCCAATTAAGACGTCATATTCACCCGAACGAAGCTCTCTAAGTAGTTCAACGCGACGCAAGGTATCAACTTCAGAGTGTAAATATCTGACTCGGATACCGAGTCCCATCAAGTAATCGGTTAAATCTTCAGACATCTTCTTTGTCAAAGTAGTTACCAGAATTCGCTCATTCTTTGCTGCACGAAGATTGATTTCATAAACCAAATCATCAATCTGTCCCTTGATTGGTTTAATAACAATTTGTGGATCAATCAATCCAGTCGGACGAATTACTTGCTCTACGAACTCCCCGCCAGTTTTCTCTAGTTCGTACTTCCCTGGCGTAGCAGAAAGATAAACCGTCTGACCTTTGCGCTCAATAAACTCTGCGAATCTCAGCGGTCGATTATCCATCGCTGATGGCAATCTAAATCCATGTTCTACCAACGTACGTTTGCGGGAAGCATCGCCCTCATACATGGCCCCGATCTGTGGGACTGTCACGTGCGATTCATCGATGACGACCAGGAAATCTTCCGGGAAATAATCTAATAAACAATTCGGTGGCGAACCTGCCCCGCGTCCGTCTATATGTCGCGAATAATTTTCAATCCCGGAACAAAATCCAAGTTGCCGCATCATTTCGATATCGAAGGTTGTGCGCATCCGTATCCGTTGTGCCTCAAGCAATTTAGCCTGACGTTCGAACTCATCAACCTTAACTTCCATCTCAGCCTCTATGGCACTGATAGCCCGATTCATTGTTTCTGGACCAGCGGAATAGTGGCTCGCAGGGAAGATGTACATCTCCGTTTCATCGCGGATAATTTCACCAGTTAGTGGATGAAGTGTTGTGATGCGTTCTATCTCATCCCCGAACATTTCAATTCGCAGGGCCAGCTCTTCATACATCGGGATAATTTCTATCGTATCTCCGCGCACTCGAAAGGTGCCGCGTTCAAAGGCCATGTCATTTCTCTTATACTGAATATCCACAAACTTCCGGAGCAGTTTATTGCGCTCAATGGAATCCCCTACCTGCAACTTAATCATTCGATCGACATATTCCTGCGGCGTTCCCAAGCCGTAGATGCAAGATACGGTCGCTACAACAATTACATCTCTGCGAGTAAGTAGTGAGTTAGTAGCAGAGTGGCGTAAGCGTTCGACCTCACTATTTACCGAACTATCCTTCTCGATAAAGGTGTCTGTCTGCGGTACATAGGCCTCAGGTTGGTAGTAGTCGTAATAAGAAACAAAATACTCCACCGCATTATTCGGCATCAACTCGCGAAACTCGTTTGCAAGTTGCGCAGCTAGTGTCTTATTTGGCGCGAGAACTAGAGTTGGACGCTGTAGTTTTTCTATAAGCCAAGCAGTTGTTGCAGACTTTCCAGTTCCTGTTGCACCAAGGAGGACAACATCCTGCTCGCCGGCATTTATTCGAGCAGCGAGCTCAGCAATGGCAGTCGGCTGATCGCCAGATGGAATGTAATCGCTGATTACTTC
>WLCY01000159.1 GCA_009705075.1 Actinomycetota bacterium | reverse complement strand
ATTGAGGTCGAGATTTTAGTTCGAGATAAAGCCCTTGAAGTTGATTTTGAAGGACCTTTGGTCGAAGCAATGCAAAGTGCTATTTCTAAGTTCGATCCTGAGGGAGTGCCAGTTCCTTATTTAATGAGTGGCGGAACAGATAATAAAGCGCTCTCTGATTTGGGAATTATTGGATACGGATTCAGTCCAGTGAAGTTGCCGCCGGAATTGGATTTTTTTGCGCTCTTTCACGGAGTTGATGAACGAATTCCAATAGATGGATTGAAGTTCGGGGTTAAAGTCTTGAACGAATTTCTACAGAACTCTTAATTAGATATCTGCTGAGACTTCATCTAGCGCCGCTCGTACCTGATCAGGTAGTGCTATTTCTTCAACGGTCAATATTCCGCGCAGTTGCGCCGCAGTTCTAGCACCGACAATCGCACTTGTAACTCCATACCCTTCTCGGACCCAGGAAACCGCAACTTCGAGTGGCGAGTAACCCAATCCTTCACTTGCTACGCATACAGCATCAACTATCTTCCGTGACCGTTCATCTAAATATGGCGCAATAAACCCGCTGAAATGCGGACTGGCTCCTCTTGAATCTGATGGCGCACCATTTCGATATTTCCCTGTCAGCACGCCACGACCGATCGGCGACCAGGCAAGGATTCCGATATTCATCTCAACGGCCGCTGGAATAACTTCCTGTTCAATGCCGCGATTAAGTAATGAATATTCGACTTGGCTAGAGATTATTGGCGCTTTACCAAAGATCGGATTTTGTAAAGTAGCAGCTCTGGCTAATTGCCACCCAGAAAAATTAGAGACACCAACGTAACGAACGCGGCCGGATGAAACAGCTAAGTCGATTGCAGAGAGCGTTTCTTCGAGTGGAACCATCGGATCCCAGGTATGGATTTGCCATAAATCCAGATACTCAACTCCAAGTCGGGAGATAGATTTATCAAGATCGTTTAGCAGATTAGTTCGCGAATTATTTACACTTCGTTCACCCGCACTGAAGGAAATCCCCGCCTTCGTCGCGATAATCAGATCCTCGCGTTTTGCCAAGGATCCGATAAATCCACCTATGACACGTTCGCTATCACCATCACCGTACATGGCGGCGGTATCTATTAAATTTCCACCCGCATCGATAAAGGTTTTCAATTGGTCGGCGGCCTCATGCTCATCGGTATCACGGCCCCAGGTCATTGTTCCCAGGCCGAGTCTTGAGACTCGTAAACCTGAATTGCCAAGGATCCGTTTTTCCATGTCGACACCTTAGCAAGGGACTTTGCAAATCATCGGTAGCCTTACCCATATGCGAGCCCAAAAACCAGCGGTTGTTTATCTAGTCCGCCATGGGCACTCGACTGCAAATGCAAAATCAGTTCTGGCCGGCAGAGATTTTAAGGTGAAACTTTCAAAGAGCGGACAGAGTCAAGCGTTATCGCTCGCTTCATATCTTCGTGACGTGGAATTCGCCGGTTTTTACAGCAGTCCGCTACCTAGATGCCTGGAAACACTTCAACCGCTCTTAGCGAATCATGGTGGCGCAATTATTGAGGAGTTATTAGGTGTTATCGAAATGGAATATGGGGATTGGTCAGGCAAGAAATTGGCAACCCTTTCGCGCAATAAGCTTTGGCGGACAATTCAAGATCGACCGAGTTTGGTTCGATTTCCGAGTGGCGAAAGTTTTATGGAGATGCAAAACCGCGCGCTAGAGAGCGTAAGGCAGGTTGCGATTCCAGGGAAGAATATTTTAATCTGTTCACACGGTGACGTCATTAAGGCGATTGTTTCTGGTTTCTTAGGACTTCACCTTGATCAATTCCAACGCATAACTATTGATCCAGCTTCAATCACAAAAATCGTAATCTCAGGTGACTCAGCAAGGTTACTCTCGTTAAATGAGAGTGTTTCGCTTATGCCAAAAGAAGAGATTAATCGTAAAGAAGATAATTTGAATTTGGGCGGCGGAAGCGGTCGATGAGCGAGAGGATTATCTTTAGCCATGAGGATGCCACAAGATTCATAGTAGGCACGGTCGGAATTCCTGGAGAACGGGCATTTTTCATTCAGGCAGTATCGAGTTCTGGAATAACCACAGTTTCGGTCGAGAAATCTCAAGTTGTAGCCCTTGCTCAACGCCTAAGAGAATTGGTAACTGAAGTACGCCGAAGTAAATTGGCGAGCCTAGATGAAATCGGATTGCCAGCGATTAGCGATAACGCTGAATTGGAGTTTCCAATAGACGAAGAATTCCAAGCCGGCGTTATGGGCATCGCATGGGATCCCGAAAGTCAGAGAGTAAGCATAGAAATTCAATCGATAGCTGATGGTGAATTTACTGATTTGATTTCTGGTGACGACGATTTAGCTGACGTTGAAGATCCACCTGACTTACTTCGAATTACGGTAAGACTAAATCAAGTTAAGGGATTCTGTAATCGGGCAGAAGCGGTTATAAATGCTGGTAGACCAGCATGCCCATTCTGTGGTCTAGCCGTTGATCCAATAGGACATTTATGTCCGAGAGCAAACGGTTATAGACGTTAAGTGGAGTTCTAAGAGATGGAAGAAATGGAAGAAATGGAAGTGATTGGGCGTTTAATCGATGCGTCAAATGCATCACTTCTCTGCCAATATCCAGATGGAAAGAAAATTATTTACAAACCGATAGCAGGAGAGCGACCTCTCTGGGATTTTCCTGATGGAAATTTGGCATCCCGCGAGGTGGTGGCTTATTACATAAGTGAGTTAGGTGGTTTCCATCTCGTACCAAAAACAGTTCTACGAGATGGCCCTTTCGGACTCGGCGCGGTTCAAGAATGGATCGAAGTTGACGAAGAAGTTGATGTTGTTAATTTCGTGCAAAGTGATGGTTCAATTCTGCGAAATATGGCGCTCTTTGATGCAATCATTAACAATGCAGATCGAAAATTTGGACATATTTTGGTTGGACCAGACGGCGATGTTTATGGCTGTGATCATGGGGTGAGCTTTCACGAAGAAGATAAATTGCGCACCGTGCTCT